>JBOHTE010000521.1:0-1754 GCA_050733555.1 Gemmatimonadaceae bacterium
GTCCATAGAGCAGGCCCAGAAACACGAGCACGACCGCTGGAGCGCCGAGCCCACGGGGAATGCGGAAGCGCTGCAGATAGTCCGCGCCCGCCGAAATGGCAATGCCGAACAGGACACCCAGAAAGCCCAGCAGAACGAGGTCACTGGCAAACCAGATGAGCCGCAGCACAATGAACACGGCCGCGAGAATGAGCGCGACGCGCAGTACATCACGGCTTCGCCAGGCAGTGGTGCCGCTGGTCCCGCCACGTCGCGAAGACGGGTGTGCCGGCAGCGGGCGTGGCGGGGTGATCCCGGACCCGTGCCCAGGACCAGCCTCGAACTCACCGTCGGCGCCGGTAACGCGTGGTAGCTGCTCGGGGATGCTGACGACAGGCTCGCTCATCGGATCGGTCGCATGGCTGGAAGTACGCGCGTTCAACGGCGCGGGCGCTCACCCCTCTGCCGTGGAAGCTATACGGAGGCGGGAAATGCCGCCTCTGCCCCTTCAATACGGGCGCGTTGCGTGAGAGTTTTCGTCACCGCCATCGCCACGAGGGAGAGGAGTGCCCGTCCGGTCCCAAACGCATACGCCCGTCTACCTGGACACCCCCGCGGGTGCCGATCACTTTCTCGCCTCGATCGAGGATGCGCCGGCGCTCGCCGTGGACACCGAGGGCGCCAGCTTCCACCGGTTCGTGGATCGGGTGTATCTGCTCCAGCTCAGCACCGCGTCAGTGACCGCGTTGTTCGACCCGCTTACGGTTGGTCCGCTCGACCGGCTGGGCCGGATGCTGGCCGATCGCGCTGCGGAAGTCGTGTTTCATGATGCCGACTATGATCTGCGACTCCTGCACCAGGACTATGGCTGGCATCCCACGCATCTGTTCGACACGCGCGTGGCGGCGCAGCTCCTTGGCATCCGTGTGTTCGGGCTGGCGGCACTGCTGCAGCGCTATCTCGGCGTGAAGCTCGACAAGAAGCATCAGCGTGCCGACTGGTCCATGCGGCCGCTCCCGCCCGACATGCGCGATTACGCCGCGCAGGACACGATGCATCTGCTCGAGCTGCGTGACGCGCTCGCGCGCGACCTGGAGCAGGCCGGCCGGTGGTCCTGGGCAGAGGAGGAATTTGCGCGGATCGAGGGCACTCGCTGGGAGAATGGCGACGGCAGCGATGCGTTTCTGCGCGTCAAGGGTGCGCGCGACCTCAACCGGCGGCAGCTCGCGATTCTGCGTGAGCTGGTCATCTGGCGCGATGACGTGGCACGAGAGAAGGACCGCGCCACCTTTCGCGTGGCGGGAAACGAAGCACTGCTGGAGACGGCGCGCCGCGCGCCGCGCACACGGGAGGATCTCGCGGCCATCAAGGGCATGCCGCGCGGCATGGTGGATCGACAGGGTGAGGCATTGCTCGCGGCCATCGAACGCGGACTCGCCGTGCCGGATGACAAGCTCCCGCGGTTTCCGCGTGCACCACGCTGGGATCGCGATCCGGATTTCGAGCAGCGCGTCAATCGCCTGCGCGATGTACGCGAACGAGTCGCCCGCGATCTCGATCTCGATCCCGGATTCCTCATCTCGCGCGAGCGCCTCGAAGCCGTCGCGCGCCGCAAACCCACATCGCTCGAGGATCTCCGGGCGATCCCGGAGATTCGCAACTGGCAGGTTGAGGTGATGGGCGCGGAGTTGCTTTAAAAGCGGTCGCTTGTCGGTGGTCGTTGGTCGCTCCGTCTCAGCAGGCCCCGGCGTGGGGGAGCGCCGCGGACCCTCGGT
>JBOHTE010000522.1:0-1340 GCA_050733555.1 Gemmatimonadaceae bacterium
CAGAGCGGACCCGCTTCACCGAGGGTCTGCGGCGCTCCCCGCGCTGGGGCCAGCCGGCAGCGCGCGACCAGCTACCAGTCCAGGAACCTCTGATACGTCAACCGCAGATACGCCCTGCCGCTACGCAGTTCGGGAAGACCGGCGGAGTCGGCGTGCTGCGTGACGCGCTTGCCAATCGCATCGTAGACCAGCCGTCCGTTCGCATCCACGTAGCCGAAGCCGTCGTGATAGGAGAAGTACGCGTAGTCGTTCGCGTCGCGCGCCAGAAGATTCTTGCCCCACGCGAACGCTGCGTGCGGCAGGCCAAGCTCCCCGAGCAGCGTTGGCGCGACGTCGGTCTGTGATCCGATGCGCGTGACGACGGAGTCGTGCACCGCGAGCGCGCCGCCCAGCCAGAGCATGGGGATGTGGTAGTCCAGCGATGCGGACTCGCTCTCCCGCGTGCTCAGGCGAGGAAGTGGATGGCCGTGATCCGCGACGATCACCACCAGCGTGCTGTCCCACCAGGGCTGCTGCTCGGCCGCCCGCACGAACGCACCCACGCTGCGGTCGGCGTACGCCATGGCGTTCAGGAACTTGCTCTGCTCGTCCGTTCCGGGGAACACGGGGGCCATGGGCACCTCGAACGGCTCGTGGCTGCTCAGCGTGAACAGCGCATCGAAGAACGGCCGTCGCTCCGAGGCAATGTCGCCGAGCAGCCGATGCAGCACGACGCCATCGTGTGCGCCCCACTTCGAATTGCGATCCTTCGGGTCGAAGGCCGACTCCCCGACGATGGTGTGAAATCCGCCCGCGATGATGTACGACTTGATGTTCGCGAAGGCCAGCTCACCGCCATAGTAGAACGACGTCCCGTATCCCGCTGCCGTGAGATGCTGGGCCAGCATGGGGAGCTGGGCCGCTTTCGCGGGCGTATTCATGATCTGCACACGGGGCTGGGCGGGATAGCCGCTGAGCAGCGCGACCAGACCCTTGGCGCTGCGATCCCCCGATGCATACACGTGATCGAACAGCACGCCCTGGTGCGACAGCGCAGCGAAGTTCGGCGTCACGCCGGACATGCCGCCCAGTCGCTGCACCACCTTGGCGGTGAAACTCTCCCAGATGATCAGAATGACATTCGGACGGCGCACCCGGAGCAGCGGCGTGGCATCCGCGTCGCTCGCGCGAACCAGGCTGTCCACCACGGCCTTCGCATCCGCGGCGCTGATGCCGTCGTAGGGATTCACGTGCGCCAGCGCGCCACTCGTCGTTACGGAATGGAAGAAGTTCCACCCAGCGTTGAGTGCAGCCTGATTGGCAAAGTCGTCTGTCGAGAAGTACACGCTGCTCTCATTGAG
>JBOHTE010000523.1:0-1031 GCA_050733555.1 Gemmatimonadaceae bacterium
CCCCCTGCTGACGTCGGACGACGTGACGCTGACGTTCAATGAGAGCAGCCTAATGGCGCCATTGTACACCGACGACCAGCGACTGGCACAGATTCTCCGCAACTTCCTGTCGAATGCGATCAAGTTCACGGAGCGAGGCGAGATTCGTGTCACGGCCGGCGACGAGGAGGGCGGCATGGTGCGCTTTGCCGTGAGCGATACCGGCATAGGCATTGCACCCGAAGACCATGAGCGGATATTCAGGGAGTATGTGCAGGTGGATTCGGCGGTGCAGCGGCGGGTTCGCGGTACCGGACTGGGACTGCCGCTCACCAAAAAGTTGGCGGCCGTGCTGGGCGGGCGGATCGAGCTGGAGAGCGCCCGCGGGCACGGATCCACGTTCAGCGTGATCATTCCGCGCAATCATGGCGGGGCTGCTGCCGCGGGCGAGGCTGGCGAGGTTGGCGAGGTTGGCGAGGCTGGCGAGGTTGGCGAGGCTGCCGTTGCGCCAGTGGACGAGCGGTCCGTACGAAAGACGCACCCCGGGGCGCGGCACGATGCCTCGCCGCCGGGTATTCCCGACAGGTTGGCAGGATAGGGATGTCCCACTACCAGAACAAAGGCGATGACGTGTCGGGCGCATCCGCTTCCACGCTGCATGCGCCGCAGGATGAGCGCGCGGAGTCGGAGCGGGGCGCGGCGACGGACACGACAGAGCGGGTGGCGCCCGAAAGGCCATTGGGCGCCGAGGATCGCGCCGGCGGCGGCGCCGGTGCCGGCGTATCCAAACCGGCCACGATTCTCGTGGTGGATGACGCGCCGGGAAATCGCTACGCCGTGTCGCGCATTCTGCGCGGCGCGGGCATGCGCGTGATCGAGGCGGAGAACGGCTGCGAGACACTGCGTCTCATGGAACTGGCGCCTGATCTCGTGGTGCTCGACATCAGGCTGCCCGACAGCACCGGCTACGAAGTCTGTCGCAGCATCAAGAGCAACCCGGCCACGGCGTTCACGCCGGTGATGCATTTGTCCGCGAGCTACACGGCAGACAC
>JBOHTE010000524.1:0-9275 GCA_050733555.1 Gemmatimonadaceae bacterium
GGGGGAGCAGAGCGGACCCGCTTCACCGAGGGTCCGCGGCGCTCCCCCGCGCTGGGGCCAGCCAGTCTCCACCTCTCAGCTACCAGCAACCAGCACCCGCCCCGCTATTGCGCGATGATCGCCCACCCCGTGTCCGCCGGAATCGAGTCGTCGCGGAACTGCAGATTGCCGGCCTTCAGGAAGACGAGCGGCGAACTGGTCTGCCCGGAATTCAGGTTTCCACTGCTCGCGCAGCAGCCTGCGGGGAGATTCGAGCCGTAGAAGCTCACCGAATGGTGATCGTCGCCCGCGGTGAAGACGAGCGTGTCACCCACGTTCAGGAGCACCGTGTCCGGATTGAAGCCAACCTGCGTGACCGTCGCGGTGACGCGCTTCGCATTGGGAAACTCCGGGCCCGTACTGTCGCTTCCGCCGCACGCCGCCGTGAGTGCCATGATGGCGGCGGCGACAAGCAGTCTTCGCATGACGTCCTCCGATGGATGAGCAGCCTGGGGTAGCCGCGTGCCCGTGTCGGGAACGCGCATCGCCGCCCTGGGGTCAGGACATGGGGCGATCGCCAAACGTAACGCCGATCCGGGGTCGTTGACGAGAGTCGTCTCTCATTGCGATGTGCGGCGCGCGGGTGGATGGCACGTGCGAATCTTCCATGACAGATGCCGTGATCGCTTCCAGAGGAGATCGGCGGCCCACGCCGGCCTGCCCTGGGGTGTCACGAGCGCCAGCTCGCAATCCGATTCCGTCACCGCATGTCCATTCGCGGCGAAGAGCGACAGGCGCAACACGATGGGAGTGGGTGGGGGAAGAAGGCCGGTGTAGCGTGACGCGAGCGTCACGTGTCCGGAGCCGGGCCCGATGGTTTCCGTGGCCGGCGGAAAATCCAGCGGACGACCGTTGAGCCGCATCCATCGCGCCTCCACTCTGAGCGTGTCACGCAGGGCCGGATACCGGTACGACACATCCACCGTCATGGCGCGCCAACTGGAGCTCGGCAGGGACACGGCAACGATCGCGGCGGTCTGCACGGCGGCCGCGCTCGCGGGGCAGAGCAGCAGCGCAGCGCCCAGCCAGGTCGCGCTCCGCGCCCGCCAGGCGTCACCACGCGATGGAGTCCCGCGCTCACGATGCATGCGAGTCATACGAGATGTCGGACGGAGCGGTTCCACCTCGTGCAACCCGCGTGCGGTGTGCGCACGGTCGTGTGCGGTGTGCGCACGGTAGGGAAGCAGCGGACTGACCAGCCGCATGCACCTGTGATTGATTCAACATGTACGCCCGGCCACATTCCGAAATACGGTGAGTTCTGCAGGCTTCTTCAATATCTAAGGCGCATGTCCCCTCGATGCAGGATTACTCGCGATCTCGCCACGTTGCTCATTGTGACCGTGGGCGCCGCTGGCCTGGTTCAGCCGCTGCGCGCGCAGCAGGACACCGTCCCCCAGAGCCTGCCGCCCGTGGTGACCGTCACGCGCGAGCGTGGTCGCGCACCCATCGATCTGCCGTACGCCATCACGACCACACGGCCCGACAGCATGCGTCCGGGGCAGCGTCATCTCTCGCGGCAGCGCGGCGTCGTTGTATGGCAACGGCTCCGGCGGCGTGATCGACCTGCGCACCGCGCCGCCGCCGCAGGCGCCGTTTGCCGGGCAGGTGCGCGGCTGGGGGGGCAGCGGATCGCTCTCGCGCTTCACCGGCACCTTTGGCGGAACCGATGGCGCGGTCGGATTTCAGGGTGACATCAGCCACACCGAGCAGGATGGGTACCGCGAGTTCTCGCATCAGCGCGTGACGAGTGGGTACGGCAAGGTCGACTGGCACAATGACCGGACCGATCTGTCCATGCAGGTGCTTGGCTATGACATGCCCCTCGGACAGAATCCGGGCGCGCTCACGCGCGCGCAACTGGACAGCGATCGGACCATGGCGGCGGCGCGCGCTACGTCGTGCCCGGGACATTCCTCGCACTGCCCAACCGGTTCACCATTGGAGTGGACCTGCAGAAGCAGAATGACCTGCGCAAGAACTGGGCGAACTGCAACGGGCAGTTTACCATGGACAGTGATTGCGCGGTGATCGGCCCGGAGAAGGGCGCGCTCCAAATCGACCAACGCGAGCTGGTGTCGAGTGTCGGCCCGTACGTGCGCGATGAAGTCACGCTGGGTGGCCGCTATCGGGTGAGCGCGGGCGTGCGCGCGGATTACGTGCGCTTCGAGGTGCAGGACCATCTCATCACGCCCAGCGATCCGGACAACTCGGGTGAGCGCACGCTGCATGCGGTGAGTCCCATGGTGGGCCTGAACGTGAAGCTCACGCCCCTGCACGCGCTCTACGCCAATGTCTCGCGAGCGTTCGAGACACCAACGACCACGGAGCTCGGCAACATGCCCGATGGATCCGCCGGACTCAACCCGGATCTCAAACCGCAGCACTCCACGTCGTATGAGATCGGGCTCAAGGGACTCCTGCTCTCGCGCGTGCAGTACAGTGCCGCGTTGTTCGACACTGAGGTGCGGGATGAGCTGATTCAGTACGAGGTGCCGGGCGGCCTGGGTCGCACGTACTACCGGAATGCTGGTCGCACGCGGCGGCAGGGTGTCGAAATCGGCGCGACTGCCGCCCTGGGTTCCTTCGAGCTCGGCGCCTCGTACGACTACGCGCACTACCGCTTTCGCGAGTTCGTGGTGGACACGGCGGATTATGCCGGCATCAAGATCCCCGGAATTCCGGCCAGTCAGTTGCAGCTCTCCGCCACGTGGAGACACGAGGCCCTGTTCGTGACCGCGGAAGCGGACGCGCAGAGTTCGGTGTTCGTCGACGACGGGAATACTGCTCGTGCCGACGGCTATACGACGCTGAATCTGCGACTGGGCGCGACGTCGCTGTTCGGGAATCCCTGGATTTCGCCGGTGTTCGGAGTGCAGAATCTCTTCGACACGACCTACGTGGGCTCCGTGGCGGTGAACGCCACGCGAGGGAAGTTCGTCGAGCCCGCGCCGGGGCGCGTGGTGTTCGCCGGGATGGCGCTCGCGATCGGGAGGTAACCGGCCATCAGGGCGTCACGCTACCCGCCCAACAAGCTGAACATCAGCGCGCCCAGCACGATGGCGCTGATCACGACGTACATCCAGT
Source organism: Gemmatimonadaceae bacterium (assembly GCA_050733555.1). Classification (GTDB taxonomy): domain Bacteria; phylum Gemmatimonadota; class Gemmatimonadetes; order Gemmatimonadales; family Gemmatimonadaceae; genus JADGGM01. The sequence goes on from JBOHTE010000524.1 coordinate 3,127, forward strand.
CGCGGCGCAGCGCAAAGGCAATGAGGGTCAGGAGCACGCGCGCCACCGGTGTCGCAATGAGCAGGACGATACCCAACTGCACGATGGCGGCCGTGTCGAACGCCGCCACGCCGTGGAGCACGCCGCCCAGCGTACTGAGCATCGCGGATTCCCCGCGAAATACGTGATACGCGGGAACACTCGCTCCATGGTGCGCCAGAAACGCCACGCCGCCCGCGAAGGCCACGAATGCCGCGATCAGGACGCCGGCGCGGAGCAGATTGCCGACCATCTGTTCAACCCGCTCCTCGTCGGCGGCGTGTCCCGAGGCGCTGGCAGCAGCCATGCCGTCAGATCTTTCCGGAGAAACCATTGTAGAGCATCTCGAAGGCGATGGCCGCGACGACGACGCTGAAGATCAGCCGGAGTTTCTTCGTCTTGAGGCCGGGAAGGGCGCGCGCGCCGGTGAGCGCTCCACAGAGCACCCCGAGCATGGTCGGCAGCGCGAGACCGGGTTCGATGTAGCCGCGATGCAGATACAGGCCGGCGCTCGCGGCAGCGGTCACGCCGATCATGAAGTTGCTCGTGGTGGTCGAGACCTTGAACGGAAGGCGCATCGCGCGGTCCATCGCGAGCACCTTCACCACACCCGAGCCAATACCGAGCAATCCCGACAGCACGCCCGCCACGTACATGAGCCCGAAGCCCAGCGGCACGTGGCGAACCTGGTATGCCTCGGGTCCCTCTGACGTGGGATACGTCGAATCGAGCTTCAGCACCGTGGCGAGATGGTCCGGTGCGCCATGCACGATGTGATCGAGGTGACGCCGCGTACCCTCCCACGCCGCGTGCAACAGCACAAGCCCGAAAATGATCGCGATGACGTTCGGCGCCACGTACGCCGCGATGAACGCGCCGCTCAACGCGCCAATGGTCGTCGCGACTTCGAGCAGCATCCCGACGCGCAGGTTGGTGTAGCCCTCCTTCACGTACGCGGCGGCCGCGCCGGACGACGTCGCGATGACCGACACGAGCGACGCGCCGATTGCATAGCGAATGTCCACACCGAAGCCGAGCGTCAGGAGCGGCACGATGATCGCGCCGCCGCCCAGGCCTGTGAGCGCGCCAATGAGACCCGCGGCGAACGCACCGAGGAAGAGAAGGCCATCGAGCTGCAGCAGGGTCATATCGGGGGAGGGGAGAGTCGGCAGCCCAAGTCTAGCGGGCGCTGGCGGCGCCAGGCTAGTCCCCGTAGGTTGTGGCGTCCCGCACCTGGATAACCCCCGCCCGTGAGTCACGCCATCCTCGAAGCTGCCACGCCAGAGGAGTCACCGCGACTGTCGCCAGCGCGCCTCGCCTGGTTTGCGCTCGTGGTGCTCACGTTGATGAACCTGCTCAACTACCTCGATCGGTATGTCAGTGCGCCGATCGGGGAGAGCCTGCGCGAATCGCCGCTCCATGTGAACGACAAGCAGTTCGGATTACTCGCCAGCGCGTTCCTCATCGTGTACATGATCGCGGCGCCATTCTTCGGCGAACGCGCGGATCGTCGCTCGCGGCCGCGGCTCATCGCGATCGGCGTCGGCTTCTGGAGCATCATGACGGCGCTTGCCGGCCTGGCGACCAACTATCCGTCGCTGCTCGGTGCTCGCGCCGCGGTGGGGATCGGTGAAGCGGCGTACGCAACGATTGCCCCGGCGTTGCTCGCGGATCTGTTTCCGGAACGACTGCGCGGGCGCATCTTCGCCGTCTTCTTCATGGCGACACCGGTGGGCGCGGCGCTCGGGTACGTGCTCGGTGGCGTCGTGGATCATCACTTCGGCTGGCGCGCGGCGTTCTTCATTGCGGGCATTCCGGGGCTGATCCTCGCCGCGCTGGCGCTCAGGCTCCCCGACCCCGAACGCGGAGCAACGGACACACCCGCATCACGCGCGGCGGCCGCGCACGTGCCCAGCGGCTTTGCGGTCTACCGGGCACTCGCACGCATGAGGATGTTCCGTGTCACGGTGCTCGGATTCGCCGCGTACACGTTCGCGCTCGGCGGCATTGCCGTGTTCATGCCCAAGTTTCTCGAGCGCGTGCGGGGCGTGCCGCGCGAGCAGGCAGCCGTCCAGTTGGGGGCGGTGCTGGCCGTGACCGGGCTCGTCGGTACGCTCGTTGGTGGTTGGGTGGGGGATTGGCTGCTCGTGCGTACGCGGCGCGCGTATCTCTGGGTGTCGGCAGTCTCGACGCTGCTCGCGGTGCCCCTCGCCTACATCGCACTCAGTTCGCCTGACCGTTCCGTGTACTGGCCCGCGCTCATCGCGTCGGAGCTACTGGTATTCGCCTGCACCGGGCCGGTGAACTCGGCGGTGGTGGGCTACGTACCGGCGGCCTCGCGCGCGGCCGCCATGGCGCTCTGCATCTTCGTTATCCACGTCCTTGGCGATGTGCCGTCTCCCTTTTTGATTGGCGCCGTGTCGGATGCCACGAATCTCCAGCACGCCGTCATGATGATTCCCGTCGCGCTGGCCATTGGCGGGCTGATCTGGCTGTGGGGGGCGTTGGCGACCGACGCGTAGCGATCCACTACTATTCAGCGCATGCTGGCCCCACCCCATACGCCGCCGGTCCCGGTTTTCCATGATGCATCCGGTCGCCGCTGGCGGCGACTCCGCGCCGTTGCGATTGGTCTCGGTGTAGTCACGTCACTCGCGGCGGCCGCAGTGGTGGTGAACCTGCTGAGTCCCCCGACGCCGCCGCAGCTCGCGATGTCGCTGACGCCGCCGCTGCGGTCCAGCTTCATTACGAGTCCGGAGCAGCGCCGCCGGCTCACCAAGCGGCTGCAGCTCTTCTTCGAGATGCGCAAGCATCACATGCCGCCGGCCACGCAGCCGAGTCTGCTGCCTGTGCGGGGGCGCCGCGTCACGAAGAGAGCGATCGCGCCCGGGCAGCCCATCGTCGCCGGCTTCTACGTCAACTGGGACGACAACTCGCTCGCGTCGCTCTCGGCTCACGCCGATGATCTCGACTGGGTGGTGTGCGAGTGGGGATTTCTCGCGGCGGGAGGCGATTCGCTCCACCTCTCGGTGGACCGGCGCGTCCCGTACACGATCGCGCAACGCGTGCCGGATGAGGCGAAGCGGCCGCTCGTGTTTGCGATGGTGACGAACTACGACTCCGCGGCCAAGCGCTGGGACGGCGAGGCGCTGCGCCATCTGCTCACGGATTCCACGGCGCGGAACCGCGCGATCCGCGAGCTCACGGACACCGTGATGCGCTACGGCCTTGGCGGCGTCACGATTGACTTCGAGGAAGCGCCCCGCGGTCTCACGCCCGCGATCGTGCGCTTTCTGCAATTGCTGCACGCGCAGCTCGCGCCGCAGGGACGCTGGCTCACGCAGGCCCTGTCGTTCAACGACACCGACGAACAGCTCGTGAAGTTCTCGGCCGTTGACGACAAGGTGTTCCTCATGATGTACGATGAGCACTACAGTGGCGGCGACCCCGGGCCGGTGGCGAGCCAGCAGTGGTTCGTGCGCACCTCGCGCCGCATGCTGCGCGTGATCCCGCCGTCGAAAGTGGTGCTCGCGCTGGGTGCGTACGGCTACGACTGGAACGATGCCTCGGATTCCACCGCGGAGACCATGACGTTCCAGGATGTCATGACGCACGTCCGGAACGCCGCCCACGAGGGAATGCCCGCCGCGATTCACTTCGACTCGCTGTCACTCAACCCCTACGCCACCTGGCGCGATCCCGACTCCACGGATCACGTGGACTGGTACCTGGACGGCGTCACGGCCTACAACGAGATCCTGGCGGGCGACGCGCTCGGCGCGGCGGGATTCGCCATCTGGCGACTCGGCTCCGAGGATCCTGCCATCTGGTCCGTGATCGGTCAGCGTGGCATTGACGCGCCCGTGGACAGTCTGCGCGCGATCCCCTCTGGCTACGATCCGGAATTTCAACCGAAGACCGCGACGGGCGAGCTGCTCGAGCTTGGGTCGCGTCCCACACCCGGCAGCCGCACCATCCGGCTCGATCCGGTGACGCACTACGTGAACGACGAGACGGTCACCAGGTATGCGGTCCCATGGGTCATCCAGCGCTTCGGGCAGACCGCGCACAAGATCGCGCTCACGTTCGACGATGGACCGGACGGCACGTGGACACCGCAGATTCTCGACACGCTCGAGTCGCGGCACGTCGTCGGAACGTTCTTCGTGGTCGGAGAGAACGCCGAGCGCCACATCCCGCTGCTGCGGCGCATTTACGCCGATGGGAACGAGATCGGCAACCACACGTTCACGCATCCGAATCTGGCGTTCGCGAGCGATCGCGTGGTGAAGCTGCAGATCGACGCCACGGAGCGACTGCTCGAGGCGGCGTTGGGGCGACGCAGCGCGTTCTTCCGGCCGCCGTATTTCGGCGACGCGGAACCCACCACGTCGGATGAGCTCGGGCCCGTGGCCGTCGCGACCGAACGCGGCTACATCACCGTGGGACTGCGTATCGACGCCGAGGATTGGCAGTCGCCGGGCGTGAAGACCATCATCGACACGGTGCTCACGCAATCGGAGAAGGGGGGAAACGTCGTGCTGCTGCACGACGGGGGCGGCAAACGCTCGCAGACGGTCGCGGCGCTGGGCCCGCTCATCGACTCGCTCGAGGCACGCGGCGACACGCTGGTGCCGGTGTCCGAGCTCGTAGGCATCACGCGCGACGTCGCCATGCCGCCGCTACCGCCGGAGAGTCGCATGAGCCGGATGGGCGAGCTGCTGGCGTTCGGCTCGGTTGGCGTGGCGGAGTGGGTGCTCTACTGGCTCTTTCTCAGCGCGGTAGTGCTCGGCCTTGCCCGGCTGCTGTTCATCACCGTGCTGGCGATCGTGCAACGCGTCCGTCGCCATCAGAATCCCGACGCGCCGGTGACGTATGCGCCCACGGTGAGCGTGATCGTGCCGGCGTATCGCGAGGAGAAGGTCATCGTCGCGACCATTCGCAGCCTCGTGGAGCAGCACTATCCCGCTGCGCTGGAAGTGATCGTGGTGGATGATGGCTCGCCGGACGCCACGTACGATGTGGCGCGCGCGGCGTTCGCGTCGCATCCGCGCGTCGCGCTGTACCAGAAACCAAATGGCGGGAAGGCGAGCGCCCTGAACTTCGGCCTCGCGCGTGCCAGCGGCGAGATCGTGATCTGCCTCGATGCGGATACCATGTTCACACCCACAACGGTGGCCGAGCTGGTGGAGCCGCTGCACGACCCGGCGGTAGGCGCCGTGGCGGGGAACGCGAAGGTGGGCAATCGTGTGAATCTCGTCACGCGCTGGCAGGCGCTCGAATATGTGACCAGCCAGAATCTGGATCGGCGCGCCTTCTCACTGCTCAACTGCATCACGGTGGTACCTGGCGCGGTGGGCGCGTGGCGCCGCGCGCTCGTGGAGGAGGTGGGCGGCTTCAGCGAGGACACGCTGGCCGAGGACCAGGATCTCACGCTCGCCATCCGCAAGCGTGGTTTCTCGATTGCGTACGCGGATGAAGCCATCGGCTATACGGAGGCACCCGACACGCTGCGCGCGCTCGCGAAGCAGCGCTTCCGCTGGTCGTTCGGCACGCTGCAGTGCGTCTGGAAGCATCGCGACGTGTTGCTTCGCCCGCGTCACGGATCGCTGGGATTCATCGCCATGCCGAACGTGATGATCTTCCAGCTCTTCTATCCCTTCGTGTCGCCGATCGCGGATCTCATGTTCGTCTGGGCTCTCGTGTCGGTGTGGCTGGTGCGCCAGCAGCACGGCGCGACGTATGCGCTCACGAGTCTGCAGCACGTGCTTACGTACTACGCGGTATTCCTGCTCGTGGACTGGTTCGCGGCGGTGGTGGCGTTTCTGCTCGAACCGGATGAGGATCGCTGGCTGACCTGGCTGATTTTCATTCAGCGCTTTGCGTACCGCCAGGTGATGTACTGGGTCGTCGTGCGCAGTGTGTTCGCCGCGTTGCGGGGGCGGCTCGTGGGGTGGGGCAAGCTGGAACGGAAGGCGACGGTTGCGGAGGGGAAATGGCTGACAAACGCGGGAAGCGGCAGGCTGCGCGCGCCTGCGGGAAGCGGGGGCCTGGGGCCCCCTGCGGGAAGCGGCGACTGAGCCTGCCGGCTCAGCGCCTGCGGGAAGCGCCACGCGAAGCGCGGCTGGGAC
>JBOHTE010000525.1:0-6357 GCA_050733555.1 Gemmatimonadaceae bacterium
TCCCCGGGGAAGGGAGGGGGGCGGGGCCTATTCCCCCTTCCCCATTACCTGTACCTTGCACTCCATGAGTCTGGCCGCGCGACGCCGAACTGCCACGCGGATGATTCTCCTCGATCGGTCGCTGGAAGCACTGCCGCTCTTTCGCCTCAGCGACTCGGCCGACGATTCCGCTCTGACGTACACGCCCCCGCCCGGCGGACGCTGGCGCGTCCTGCCGTCGGCGGGCGATCGGCTGCCGGGTACCTTCGATCAGGATGTCTACGTCGAACTCTTTCGACGATACCACGAAGCCGGCGCGCCCGCCGACGGCACCGTGGGTTTCACGCTGCATGCATTCCTGCGCTCGATTGGCCGCCGCGCCGACGGCCGCACGTACGAACAGCTTCGCGCCGCGCTTGCCCGGCTGCAGCGCACAACGCTGGAATCGCAGCATGCCTACTTCGACGCCACGCTGGACGCGCCGCTCGATGGCCAGTTCACGATCATCACTAGCATGACCATCGCGCGCCGCCGCGCCGAAGATCGCGAGCAACTCTCACTCTTTACCTCGCTCGCGAGCTCGGAGCCAGGTGAGGCGCGTCTCACACTCGGATCCATTCTGCGCGCCAACATCGCGGCGGGACACGTCGCCGCCCTGTCCGCGCCGCGCTACCTGGCACTCGCCTCGCCGGTTGCGCGGCGCCTTTACCGTCTGCTCGAAGTGGCCCGTCAGGAAGGGCGCGTGAGCTGGCGTGTCGCACTGCCGCAACTCGCCGAGCAGTTGCCGCTCTCCCAACGCTACCCGTCACACCTGCAACGCGTTCTGCGGCCGGCACATGAAATGCTCATCGCTGCCGGCCTCGTGCGCGATGCCACCGTCCGCCAGTATCAACGCGAATGGTTCGTAGACTACGTCCTCGCGGCTCGCGTGGCCTGATTTTCGCTCAATCGGGCATCATCGGCCCGTTCAACTGTTCCTTCATACGGAGCGTATCAATGGCAACCAGGCTGGATAAAACGCTCAAGCGTGAAATCGAGATCGATGGGCAGGCGTACATGGTCGCCCTGTCTCCCGAAGGGGTGAAACTCACGCAGAAGGGATTTCGCAAAGGTCCCGAACTCACCTGGAAGCAGATTCTCGCTACTGCCGAACCAGGGGAACCTTCGCCCGAGCCCGATCGTACTTACTGAGCAGTCATCAGACAGTCGTTCGCTTCTTTTTCCCGAGCGTCGTCATGCCTCGCCTTCGCACAACAGCCACGATTGGCGCCCTGCTGCTTCCGGTCGCGATTGGCGGCTTCATTCTTCAGAAGCATGCTACGCGCGACGGCGCCCGGGTCTTCGATCAGGTGCTGTCGCTCGTAACCGATCGTTTCGTGGACAGTATCGACACGAGCGCCCTGTATCAGAGGGCGGCTCGCGGCCTGGTTCAACAACTCAACGATCCGTATTCCGAGCTCTTCTCTCCCAAGGAGCTGCAGCGGTTCTCCACGCAGTCCAGCGGCCATTACGGCGGCATCGGCATGCAGATCGAGAACCAGCAGGGGAACATCGTGGTCGTCCACGTCTTCCCCGACACGCCGGCGGAAGGCGCGGGCATCATGGACGGCGACCGGATCGTCGGCATTGACACCCTCGCCATCCATGGCTGGAGCTCGCAACAGGTCTCCGACGCGCTCATTGGCACGATCGGCACCAAGGTCACCGTGCGCTTCGCGCGCCCGGGCCTCACGCAGCCACTCGTGCACACCTTCGCGCGCGCCGAGATTCACGTGCCGGCCGTCCCGTACGCGCTCATGCTGACCGATCACATCGCGTACATCCCGCTGCAGATCTTCAACGAGAACTCCGCGGACGAGCTCACGAGCGCCGTCAACCAGCTCACGAAGCAGGGCGCGAAGAGCATCATTCTCGATCTCCGCGACAACCCCGGCGGCATTCTCGATCAGGGACTCGCCATTGGAGATCTGTTCCTCAAGCAGGGACAGGAAATCGCGAGCGTACGCACCCGGCAGGGACCGCCGCAGGTGTTCAACTCGCGCAGCGGCGAACACCTTCCGGATATCCCCCTGGTGGTGCTCGTGAACGGATCATCCGCGTCGGCGTCCGAAATCGTCACTGGCGCGCTGCAGGATCACGACCGGGCCCTCGTCGTCGGCACCACGTCCTTTGGCAAGGGACTCGTGCAGACGGTCTTCCCGCTCGACGACGGCTGGGCGCTCAAGCTCACCACCGGCAAGTGGTACACGCCGAGTGGCCGCTCCATTCAGAAGAACCGTTCGCCGGCGGAGCTGCAGGCCATGGCGCTCGGTCTGCCCGAACCGGCCGACAGTGCGGCACCGGATTCGATCGAGCAGGACTCCGTGAAGAAGAATCGTCCCGCCTACAAGAGCGACGCGGGTCGCGCCATCTATGGCGGCGGTGGCATCACGCCCGATGTCATCGTGTCGCCCGACACCATTACGACGGCGGAGCAGGACTTCACCAAGGCGATTGCCCCGAAGTACCCGGCTGTGCGCAGCGTGCTGTACAGCTATGCGCTGCAGCTCAAGGGCTCGGTTGCACCCAACTTCACGTCGAAGCCTGAATGGCGCCAGGTACTGTACACGCGTCTCGATTCGGCCGGCATCAAGGTGGACCGGAAGGAGTACGATGCCGCGGCGCCGCTCGTGGATCAGTGGATCTCCACGCAGGTCGCGCGGCTGGCGTTTGGCGACTCCACGGCGTTCCGCCGGGACATTCCTGACGATCCGCAACTCAGCAGGGCCATTGCTCTGCTCAAGCGCGGATCGACACAGAAGGAACTGTTCTCCCTGGCTCAAGCGACGCGCTCGGGAAGCCGTTAGAATTGGGGGATGCGTCCCCATCGAATCATCAGCGCGGCCACCCTGGTGGCCGCGCTTGCATGTGCCGGCTCGCATGCGCCCGACACGAGCGTATCTCCGGAAACGCATCTCACACCCGAGCTGGGCGAGAGTCATCTCACCAACATTCGTCAGCTCACGCACGGCGGCGAGAACGCCGAAGCCTACTTCGACGCCGCCGGCACCAGGCTGATCTTCCAGTCCACGCGGAACGGCCGCAGTTGCGATCAGCAGTTCATCATGGATACCGACGGCTCGCACCTGCACCGCGTGTCCAACGGCGCGGGCAAGACCACCTGCGGCTATTTCTTCGCGTACGACAAGAAGATTTTCTTCTCCTCCACGCACGCGGCCGACACGGCCTGCCCCCCCAAACCGGATCCGTCCAAGGGCTACGTGTGGGGGCTCGATCCGTTCGACATCTACACCGCCAATCCGGACGGCAGCAATCTGCAGCGGCTCACGCACTACGGCGTGTACACCGCCGAAGGAACGCTCTCGCCTGACGGAAAGACCATCGTGTTCACGTCGCTCAAGGATGGCGATCTCGAGCTGTACACGATGAACGTGGATGGGACGAACGTGCGTCGTCTGACGCATACGCCGGGGTACGATGGCGGCGCATTCTTCTCACCCGATGGCAGGCAGATCGTCTACCGTGCCTACCATCCCACGGATTCCACCGAGCTCGCGGACTACCGCGCGCTGCTGGCCCAGCACATCGTGCGCCCCATCAAGATGGAAATCTGGGTGATGAATGCCGACGGCACCGGCCAGCACCAGATCACCCATCTGGGCGGCGCCAACTTCGCGCCCTACTTCACGCCCGACGGGAAGCGGATCATCTTCGCGTCGAACTACGAGAAACCGCACAGCGGCAATTTCGATCTGTACCTGGTGAACGTCGATGGGAGCGGGCTCGAACGCGTGACGCACAGCGGCGAATTCGACGGCTTCCCGCAGTTCAGTCCCGACGGCAGGGAGCTCGTCTGGGCGTCGAACCGCGGTTCATCCGACTACTACGAAACCAACATCTTCATCGCGGACTGGAAAAACTAGACGGTCGCACCCATGTCCCTCCGTTCGCTCGCTCGGTACTATTCCGTACAGCCTCAACGGGAGTTCTCGCAATGAGTGCGCTCATTGTTCTGGGCATCATCATCCTGTTCGCCCTGTTCGTTGCCACCAATTCGTTCAAGATCATCGGCCAGGCGGAGGTGATGGTCGTCGAACGGCTGGGGCGGTTCAACCGGATCGCGCGCTCGGGATTGAACGTTCTCATTCCCTTCGTGGAGCGGCCGCGCTCCATTGACGTGCGCTACGCCGAGAGCGACGTGGGTGGCGCCAAGCGGCTGATCGCGGGCTCCGCCACGCGCATCGATCTGCGTGAGCAGGTGCTCAACTTCCCCAGCCAGCCGGTGATCACGAAGGACAACGTCACCATCGACATCGATGCGGTGTTGTACTACCGCATTGCCGACCCGCAGAAGGCGACGTACGCGGTACAGAATCTGCCGTTTGCACTGGAGACGCTCACTCGGACCACGCTGCGCAACATCGTGGGCGAAATGGAGCTCGACTCGACGCTGGCAAGCCGTGATCAGATCAACAAGCGCATGCGTGAGATTATAGAGGAGGCCTCGATTGGCTGGGGCGTGGATGTGACGCGCGTGGAGCTGCAGGCCATCGAGCCGCCGCGCGACATTCAGCAGTCCATGGAGCTGCAGATGCGCGCCGAGCGCGAGCGGCGCGCGGCGGTGACGAACGCGGAAGCCTCCAAGCGGGCCGCGGTGCTCGAGGCTGAAGGTGTCCAGCAGTCGCAGATCAACCGCGCGCAGGGCGAGATGGAGGCCGCGGTGCTCCGGGCGAGAGGCCTGGCCGAAGCGCGCCTCGCCATGGCGGACGCGGAAGCGCAGGCCATCTCGAAGATCGCCAGTGCGCTTCCAGCGGGTGAAGTGGCCATGTACCTGCTGGGCCTCAAGTACATTGAGGCACTGCCAGCCATTACGCAGGGCAGGGGGTCGACGATCTTTCTCCCGGCCGAGGCCGCTGGCGTCATGGGCGCATTCGGCGGATTGAAGGAACTGCTCATGCGTGCCGGCTCGGCGAACTCGGCCGGCGCGTCATCTGCCGCCGGCGGCGTGTCATCGCAATCGCCCGCCGCCAGGCAGATCGCGGCCATTACCGGCACCCCGCCCATTCCGCCCAAACCGGAGGAGCGTTGAGCTTGGCCGGCGCGAAGATCACCCGGGAACGCGCCGAGCGCATTGCGAGGGCGCACGCCTGCGAGAATTGTGGCGAGTACAGCTACAAGAAGCTCGCCGTGAAGCCCGCGACCGCCACGCAGAAGGAGGACTTCAACGAGGTGTGGCACGCGGTGAAGACGTGCGGCGTGTGCGGGATGATTCAGGAGATGGGCATCGACGCAGAAGGCGAGATCATCTACGTCGGCTGACGCATGTTGAACCTGGCCACGGCCACCATCGGCGAGCGCGTGCAGGAGACGTTCCGGGTGGTCGAGCGCACGGAACGCACCAAGGCGGGCGGCGAGCCGTACGTCGTGCTCACACTTGGCAACGCCACCGGAAAGATCGACACCGAACCGATCTGGTCGAACATGCTCGACTCAGGTTGGGCCGATGGCGCGATCCGCGGCGCACTCGTCCAGGTCATTGGCGATCTGACGCGCTACGTTGCTCGCGGATCCTCGCGGCGCCAGCTCAAGCTCAGCGCTCCGCTCCACGCGCTGCCGGCAGATAGCCAGCCGCTCGACGACTTCATTCCGCATGTGGACGAGAGTTCGGAACAGCTCTGGGACCGGCTGGACAAGGTCCGGCACGAGATCCGCTCGGAACGGCTGCGCGCCGTGCTCGCGCTGTTCTATGACGACGAGCCTTTCCGGCTCCGCTTCGAGCGCATGCCGGCCTCCATTGGCGGCCACCACAGCATGCGGGGCGGACTGCTTCTCCACGTGGGAGAGGTGGCCTACATCGGCAGGACCATCGCGCGCGCCATGCGCGCGCACGTGGATCTCGTCGTGGCGGGTGCCCTGCTGCACGACATCGGGAAGGTGGAGGCGTACGACGTCACCTGGGACGGCTTCGTTCGAACACCGGCCGGCTTTCTCGTGGGACACGTCGTCCTGGGCAGCCTGATGCTCGAGCGCCGGCTCTCCGAAGCCGGGCAGGATATCTGTACCCCTGAACAAGTGCTGGAGCTGCAGCATCTGCTTCTGTCCCACCATGGGCGACTCGAGTATGGGAGCCCCGTCCGACCGCTCACGGCGGAAGCGGAGATTCTGCACCAGGCGGACCAGGCGAGCGCCCGGACGGCGGTCGTGCAGGACGGTCTGGCCGACGACGAAGCCTTCCGCGATGGCGCCGCCTTTGGCGATCGGACCCATCTATGGCGGAGGGACGGTAGTTGGTAGTTGGTCGCTGGTGGCCGGTCGCTGGGCTACCCGCGCGGGGGAGCGCCGCGGACCCTCGGTACTGCGGGTCCGCTCTGCTCCCCC
>JBOHTE010000526.1:0-7792 GCA_050733555.1 Gemmatimonadaceae bacterium
GGGGGAGCAGAGCGGACCCGCAGTACCGAGGGTCCGCGGCGCTCCCCCACGCGGGTAGCGCACCGAGACCAACAACCAGCAACCAGCGACCGTCGTTCAACCTGCTGGCGTCTCCAAACCATCTACCACCTCCCAACTACCGCAGTCTTCGCGTTCACGAACTCGCGCTGACCCAGCGCACCCAGCTCGCGGCCGTAGCCGGAATGCTTAATGCCGCCAAAGGGGAGCCGCGGGTCGGACGCCACCATCGCGTTCACGAACACCAGCCCCGCGTCGATCTCGGCGATGAACCGGTCGCGCTCCGCCGCATCGGATGTCCACACGCTCGCGCCCAGGCCGAAGCGCGTGGCATTGGCGAGCGCGATGGCGCCGTCCACGTCGCGCACACGGAACAGCGAGGCCACGGGCCCGAACAACTCCTCACACGCTGCGGGAGATCCCTCGGGTATGTCGGTGAGGACGGTGGGCGCATAGAAGTTGCCCGGCGGCGGGCGTCGTGAGCCGCCGGTGAGAATCCGCGCGCCCATGGACACGGTCTGACGCACCTGCTGTTCGAGTCCCTCGAGGATCGCGGGCGTGGCCAGCGGCCCGACGTCGGTGTGCTCGTCCAGCGGGTCGCCGACGACAAGCTGCGCTATCCGCTCCACGAAGCGATGCTCGAATTCATCCGCCACGCGTTCGTGCACGATGAAGCGCTTGGCCGCAATGCACGACTGGCCGGAATTGACGACGCGCGCGCGGATCGCCGTCTGCACGGCCTCATCCAGCCTCGCGCTCGGCATCACGATGAAGGGATCACTCCCGCCGAGCTCGAGCACCGTCTTCTTGATGGCCTTCCCGGCCGCCGCGGCCACGGAGCGTCCGGCGGCCTCGCTGCCCGTGAGTGTGACCGCGGCCACGCGACGGTCGGAGATGACGTGCTCCACGCGATCCGACCCGATGAGCAGCGTCTGGAACTCGTCGTGGTCGAACCCGGCGCGACGCAGCACGTCCTCGATCGCAAGCGCACACTGCGGCACGTTGGACGCATGCTTGAGCAGTCCGACGTTGCCGGCCATGAGGGCGGGCGCGGCGAAGCGAAACACCTGCCAGAAGGGAAAATTCCATGGCATGATCGCGAGCACAACGCCGAGCGGCTGATACTTCACGAAGCTGAGCGGCGCCTCGGTCGCGATGGGCTCGTCGGCCAGGAATTCCGCGGCGTGCTCGGCGTAATAGCGGCAGGCGCGCGCGCACTTCGCTGCCTCGTCCGCGCCGCTCTGCACCGGCTTCCCCATCTCACAGCTCATGAGCCGGCCCAGCTCCTGGCGTTCACTTTCAAGGATGTCGGCGGCCCGATGCATCGCGCGGGCGCGCTCCGCCATGCTGGTGCGACGATGCCGCTCGAACGCGGCGGCCGCCCGCGCGAGTCGCTGGTCGAGTTCGGCGTCGCTGAGCGCCGGATAGGTGCGAAGCGTCGCGCCGGTGGCGGGATTGATGGAGGAAAGCATGGGATGGCTCGATCGGTCAGAGGTCGCTGTCGCTTGGCACAGGCCCGCAGGAGTCGTTCCCCAATGCGGTGCCCATCTCGTCCGCTTCGCGTGCGTCCTTTTCCTCCGTGAGCCGGCGTGCCTGGTCGCGCCGCCACTGCTCGATCTTCGCATGATCGCCGGAGAGGAGGACATCGGGCGCGGCGAGTCCGCGGTACACGGCGGGACGCGTGAAACTCGGTGCGCTGAGCCCGGCGGTGAAGAAGGAATCAGTGCGGGCGCTCTCGGGATCGGACATGGCGCCTTCGAGCAGCCGCACGGTCGCATCGACGATCGCCAGGGCCGCGGGCTCGCCGCCGCTCAGCACGAACTCGCCCAGCGAGATTTCCTCGGTGGCGAGATGATCGGCCACGCGCTGATCCACGTCCTTGTAGTGTCCGCACAGGACGGTGAGCTCTGCACCCGCCGCATAGCGCGCGGCGTCGGCCTGAACGAATCGGCGCCCGCGCGCGGAGACGAGCACGATGGGCGCCCGGGCACCGAGCATTTCTACGGCTTCGAAGAATGGGCCGGGTTTCATGACCATCCCCGGCCCGCCACCGAATGGATAGTCGTCCACGGTGCGATGGCGGTCGTGCGTGTGCTCACGCAAATCCACCACGCGGTACGACACGGCGCCGGCCGCCGCCGCGCGTGCGGGGAGGCTGAGTCCGAGCGCCGTAGTGAAGAATTCGGGAAAGATGGTGACGAGATTGATGCGCAGGGTCACTCGAACAATCCCTCCGGCGGCGTGACGACGAGGCGGCGCGCGGCCGCATCCACCTCGCGCACGAACTCCTCGCGAAAGGGCAGCAGCGCGCGGCGCCCCTCGAGCTCGATTTCCAGCGCGATGCCCTGCGGCAGCTCGAACACATCGGACACGTCACCCAGTGACTCACCGGTCGGCAGCTCCACGTGCATGCCAAAGAGATCGTGCACATACACCTCGCCCGGCTCGGGCGGCCGCAGTGCGGAGTCCGGCGCGAGCAGATAGCGACCACGCCAGCGCTCCGCGTCGTTCCGGTCGGCGACCTCCACGAAGCCAAGCAGGAGCCAGCCGTCCCCGAGCGTCCGCACATGCCGCACGGTGAGCTGCCATCCTTCGGGCGCAGGATCGCCGGTCGCCGTGCCAACGAACAGACGAGCGCCGGCCGCGAACACCGCGTCCGGCGCATCTGTGATCGGCTCGACCACGAGGTCGCCCCGAATGCCGTGTGCCTTGCGCAGCCGCCCGACGATCAGCAGGCGGGGCGTGGTCATCTCACTCCGGTGGTGTTTCGCTCACGGCGACTGCGCCCGCCTGGCGGCGCGACGCGACGCGGCGCTCGTGGCGCAGCTTGATGACGCCCGCCTTGCGCAGGAGCGAGCGCACCGTATCGGTGGGCTGCGCGCCGACAGTGAGCCAGTAGTCCGCGCGCTCGGTGTTCACCTGCAGTCCACCCTCCGGGAGACGCGGATTGTAGTGACCGATGTTCTCGATGAAGCGCCCGTCACGCGGGCTCCGCGAGTCGGCAACCACGATACGATAAAACGGCAGCTTCTTCCGCCCGGTCCGGCGGAGACGAATTTTCACGGCCATTGCCTGATCCCCCTGAAGGGTGGTTGGTACTCCTCCGGCTCATCGCGGCATCCGGAATTTCCGGGCGCACCGGTTTACGACGGTAGCTGGTTAACGGCGGTAGCTGGTTAACGGCGGTAGCTGGTAAAGCTAACCACGCCGTCGGCGTTGTGGGAGACAGTGTCGCGCCGCGGAGCGGGCGTGGGCCGCAGCCGCGCTCCGCGCGGCGCTTCCCGGCCTCTCTAGAACGGCCGTCCCCCGAACCGCCCGCCCGCCGACACCTTTTTCATCATCTTCTGCATTTCACGGAATTGCTCGAGCAGGCGATTCACCTCGCTGATCGGGCGACCGCACCCCCTGGCGATGCGGGCGCGGCGCGAGCCGTTCAGCAGCGAAGGATTCTTCCGCTCGGCGCGAGTCATGGAGAGGACAATCGCCTCCGTGTGTCGCATGCGCCGCGGGTCCACCTTGGCCTGCTTCAGCATCTTGCTGTTCACGCCGGGCAGCATTTTCAGCACGCCCTCGAGGGGACCGAGCTTCTGGATCTGTTTGAGCGTGGCCAGAAAATCCTCCAGGTTGAGGCCTTCCTTGCGCACCTTCTTCTCCAGGCGGCGCGCCTCCCCCTCGTCGAACGTGGCCTGCGCCTTCTCCACGAGGCTCACCACGTCGCCCATCTGCAGGATCCGGCCGGCCATCCGCTCGGGGTGAAATTCCTCGAGCGCATCGAGCTTCTCGCCGACGCCGATGTACTTGATCGGCGTCTTCGTGACGCCGTAAATGGAGAGGGCGGCGCCGCCGCGCGCATCACCATCCATCTTGGTGAGCACGACCCCGGTAATGCCGAGGGCATCGTGAAATCCCTGGGCGACGCGCACGGCATCCTGTCCGGTCATGCCATCGGCCACGAAGAGAATTTCATCCGGGTGCACCGCATCCTTCACGCGGCGCAACTCGTTCATCATCGCATCGTCGATCTGCAGGCGGCCGGCGGTATCCACGATCACGACCCGGTCGCGCGCGCGCCGGGCGTCGTCGATTCCCTTGCGGGCGATCCGGACGACATCGGTGGTGTCGCGATCGAGATAGACCGGCACATCGATCTGCTTGCCGAGGGCTTCGAGCTGATCGATGGCGGCAGGGCGATAGACGTCGGCCGCGACGAGGCGCACCGGGCGTCCCTCTGCCTTGAGACGCTTCGCCAGCTTGGCGGCCGTGGTCGTCTTGCCGGAGCCCTGCAGCCCCGTCATGAGCACGATGGTCGGCGGCACCGTACTGATACGGAGTCCCTCGCGCCGTTCGCCCAGCAGGGCGGCCAGCTCGTCGTGCACGATCTTGACGAGTTGCTGTCCCGGGGAGACTGTGCGGAGTGCGGAGACGCCGCCAGCCTTTTTCTCGACGCGTTCGAGGAACTCGCGCGTCAGCTGGAAATTGACGTCCGCTTCGAGCAGCACGCGGCGCACTTCACGGAGCCCCTCCTTGATGTCACCCTCGGAGAGCACCCCGCGTCCGCGCAACTTCGCGAATACCGCGTCAAGTTTTTCACTCAGCTCATCAAACATAGCCTTTCAATCTAGCGAGGGTTAAACTTTCCACATACCCCTCTCCTCCAGCTACCAACCACCAGCTACCAGCCACCAGCCACCAGCCACCATTCATGCCCCGCGCCCAACGCAAGGAAGAAATTCTCGGCTCCGAGCTGCCGCCGACGCTGCCGCTCATGGCGCTGCGTTCCACGATCGTGTATCCGCTGGGCACGATCGCGGTGCAAATGGGCGCGCCGGAGAATCTGGCCATCGTGCGTGATAATGAGGGGCCGGGGCTGATCGTCGGGCTGGTCGTGGCCACCGGTGATCACGACGAAGCCATCAACGCGGACGAGTTCGTGGGCCGCGTGGGCGTGGCCGCGCGCGTGCATGAGCGGATCAATCTGCCCGGGGAGACGATCCAGATCACGCTGCAGGGGCTCCGGCGCATCGTCGTCGAGGAGGTCGTGTCGCGCGAGCCGTATCCCGTGGCGCACGTCGCGCCCGCGCGCGAAACCCCGCTCGATCCGATCCAGGGCGAAGAGTTGATGGCGCGACTCGCGGCCGCTGCCGAGACGCTCGCGGAGCTGGTGGAACGCATTCCCGATGAGGTCCCGGCGATTCTCAAGATGAACATGGCGGACCCGGGGCGCTTCGCGGATCTCGCCGCCACCAACATGAACTTCCGCATCTCCGACAAGGACGAAGTGCTCCAGCGGCTCGACATCGGCGAGCGCATTCGCTTCGTGCTGCAGCGGCTCGATCGCGAGGTGGCGCGCGCCCGAGTCATGGAGGACGTCAAGAAGCAGACGGAGGTGAAGATCGAGGAGCACCAGCGCGAGTTCTATCTGCGCCAGCAGTTGCGGGCCATCCAGGCGGAACTGGGCGAGAGCGATCCCGGAGAGAAGGACACCTCGGACCTGATGGCCAAGATCGAAGAGGCGAGACTGCCGGATCGCGCCGCACAGGAAGCGCGGCGCGAGACCGATCGCCTGCGCATGCTCTCACCGGCGTCCAGCGAGTATCAGGTCATTCGGACATATCTCGACTGGCTGCTTGCCCTGCCGTGGCACATTCGCTCGGGCGAGGACACGATCACGCTGCCCAAGGTGCGCGAAGCGCTGGACGCGCGGCATTACGGGCTGGATGAAGCCAAGGAGCGCATTCGCGAATATCTCGCCGTGCGCAAGCTGCGCGGTGGCGACCCACTGGGCCCGATTCTCTGCTTCGTCGGGCCACCCGGAACGGGCAAGACGTCGCTCGGTGAAGCGATCGCCGATTCGATCGGCCGCGCGTTCTACCGCATCTCGGTGGGCGGCGTGCGCGACGAGGCCGAAATTCGCGGGCATCGGCGCACCTACGTCGGCGCCATGCCGGGACTGCTCATTCAGGCGCTGCGACGCGTGGCGGTGCGCGATCCGGTGCTGATGATCGATGAGATCGACAAGATGACCCACGGCGGCGCCTCCGGCGATCCGACCGCGGCGATGCTCGAGGTGCTCGATCCATCACAGAACCATTCGTTCGTGGATCACTACATCAACCTGCCCTTTGATCTCTCGTCGGTGCTGTTCATCTGCACGGCGAACAATCTCTTCGACATCCCGGCGCCGCTGCGCGATCGCATGGAGATCATCCGCATTGCGGGATACACCATCGAGGAGAAGGTCGAGATCGCGTGGCGCTATCTGCTGCCCAAGCTGTTCGAGGAGCACGGGCTGTCCGACAAGGATCTCCAGTTCACGGACGAGGTGCTGAGCTTCATTTCCAGCGGCTATTCGCGGGAAGCCGGGTTGCGTGGACTGTCGCGCAACGTGGCAGCGATCATGCGGCGGCGGGCGCTGCGCAAGGCTGAGGGCGAGGAAGGCGCCTGGATCGTGGATCTCGCGAAGGCGGAGGAAATCCTCGGTGTGCCACGCTTCGCACGGGAGGCAGCCGAGCAGGAGCCCGAGGTCGGTACAGTGACCGGGCTGGCGTGGACCGCCACGGGCGGCGATCTGATGACCATCGAGGCGCTCAAGATGCCGGGGACGGGGCGGCTGATCGTGACGGGACAGTTGGGCGAAGTGATGCGCGAATCGGTGGACGCCGCGTACTCGTACGTCCGCTCACGGGCCCGGCAACTGGACATCGACGACCAGATGTTCCGTGACTTCGACCTGCACATTCACCTGCCGGCGGGGGCCGTCCCCAAGGATGGCCCGAGTGCGGGCATCACCGTCACGCTGGCCATCGCGAGCACGTTGAGCGAGCGCCCGGTGCGTCGCGATCTGGCCATGACCGGCGAGGTGACGCTGCGCGGGCGCGTACTCGAGATCGGCGGCCTCAAGGAGAAGGTCCTGGCGGCGTATCGCGCGGGACTGCGCCAGTTGATCATTCCGCGCAGCAACGAGAAGGATCTGCGGGAAGTGCCGGCAGAAGTGCGCGCCAACATGGTCTTCCTGCTCGCGGAGACCATGGACGAGGTGCTCCGCCTGGCGCTGCTGCCGCAACCAACCAAGCTGGCGGACCAGCACCATCTGGAGGAGCCGGGACCCTGGGTGTCCGATGCCGGCCTGCCCAGCTCGTTGAGCCCCTGAGTGCTATCGCGGTTCGGGCGCGACGGTGGTCTCTGAGAGCTTGACGATGCTGGCGCTCTCTCCAGCCGGCAGATCGGTGTAGAGCACTGCGGCGTGGCCGCCCACTTCGCCGCCCCACAGCGTGATGGTCCGGCCGTTCACGGTGTAGCTCTTCCCCAGGATGCTCTCGTGCACCGCGGGCGAATCGAATCGCTTGGCGATGACCTGTTCCACGTCGCTGCCGAACTGCGCCGACTCCACCGCGCCATTCCAGAGCGACAGCCAGGCAATGCCGTCCCCGTGCGGGGTGCGGATGACCTCGTAGCGATCTCCCTGCCAGCCCGCGGCGCCGCGGACGGCTGCCGTCTGGTCCTGCAGATGCTGGAACAGGAAGAGGCGCGTCTCGAATTCGCCGAGGTTGTCCGTGTAGAGCACCGAGCCGCGCGCCGGCGCGGCGAAAGTGATGCCCAGCGGCTGTTCGGGGTGCGATCCGAAGTACGCGGAGTCATGCAGGATCTGCGTGGTGGACGTGGGCATCGTCGTGTACGGCTCCTGGCCGGAGCGCTGCGCTTCGAAGTTGTGCATGAACTCGAGCCCGCTGAGATACGGAAAGATCAGCGTTTCCTGCAGCACCATGGGCGCCGA
>JBOHTE010000527.1:0-2080 GCA_050733555.1 Gemmatimonadaceae bacterium
GTGTATGTGCCACTGTCATGGTATCTGCTCCTCTCCGTACACTCGAGGCGTCCTGGCCACGGGAGAGCGCAGTACAGGATGATCCGGATTGACTCCTCTCGTCACGGTTGTGTCCAGCTGATGAACCATCTCCCGGGCCTGCGCGGATGTTGCGCGAAGGCGGATTCCCGCCCATTCCGGGTGCGATATCCGTGCCAGCCAGCGTGCAATTGTATTGGTATCAATATGAATTCCGGCGCCTGACCCGTGTCCAAACTGCTCGCCGTACTCGGTTCGTTCGTGGGTGGTTCGCTCGGCTGGTGGCTCGGGGCGCGCATCGGCACCATGACCGCGTTCATGCTAAGCGTCGTCGGTACCGGGCTGGGCGTCTACCTGGGGCATCGCCTGGCCACACGGCTCCTCGAGTAGCCGGCGCACCGGCGTCCACGTCAGTTCTATTCTGGTCCATCCGTCCCGATTCCCGTTCGCACCCCGTCAACATCTCCTGTCCAACGTGATCATGCACACTCGTCGTCAGATTCGAGCTCGTTCTGGCTCAGGCCGCACACTACTGCTGGCGGTCGCGGCATGCAGCGCGCTGGTCCTTGCCGGCTGCATTAAGGGCTACGACTCCACCGGTCCGGGAACTCCGGCCGACATTGTCGGCAGCTATGAACTCATCAGCGTCGACGGTGCGCCGATGCCCGTGACCGTCAACTGGAACGGGATTCCCTCCACGCTCCATGCCGACACCCTCGACTTTTTCGATGCCGGCCAGTGGGCGGAGGTGAGCCACGTGACGCTGCAGCGTGATACCGCGCAGCAGTTGCTGTACAATACGGGTGTCGCGACGCAGCTCTCAGGCGACAGTGTTTCACTCGGGATCCCACTGGGGCCCGGCGTCTTCGCGAACGACACGATCACGGTGCGCACCACCGCGCAGTATACCTTCGGCGTCGGTCGCCTGCTCGTCTTCGCGCGATTCTGATCGGGCCGACATGTCGAGAACGATTCCCATCATGCGGACCGGCGCGGCGTGCCTGCTGCTCGCCGTGTGTGCCGCGTGCGCCGCGTCGCACACAGAGCCTTCCATGCCGTGGCCCGTTCACTCCATGGACCGCCCCGTTCCACCGGTCGTGACCCCGGGCGCGTATGTGGCGGATTCGCCGCCGCCGTCCGATGCGATCGTGCTGTTCGACGGCCACGACCTTGCGCAGTGGCGCGGCAGCGACGGCGGTCCCGCGAAGTGGACTGTGGAGGATGGCTACTTCCAGGTGGCGGCGGGCAGCGACGCCATCCAGACCGCGCAGGGCTTTGGCGATTGCCAGTTGCACGTTGAGTGGGAAGCGCCGACGCCGCCGCACGGCGAGGGGCAGGAGCGGGGGAACAGCGGCGTGTTTCTCATGGGGCTCTACGAGGTCCAGGTGCTCGACTCGTATGACAATCGCACGTACGCCGATGGTCAGGCGGCGGCGCTCTTCGGCCAGTATCCGCCACTGGTGAACGCCAGTCGCAAGCCTGGCGAGTGGCAGACGTATGACAGTGTCTTTCATCGGCCGCGCTTTACCGCGAGCGGAGGTGTGGCCAGCCCGGCGCGAGTGACGGTGTTCCACAACGGCGTGCTCGTACAGGACAACGTCGTACTCACCGGACCAACGGCGTTCGGCAAGCGTCCGCCGTACACCGCACACCCGGACGCGCTGCCGCTCTCGCTGCAGGATCACGGGTATCCGGTGCGGTTTCGGAACGTGTGGATCCGGAAGCTGGAGTAGGCAGTTCGCGCAGTCGAATTTTTTCTCGCGAGGGGTAAATGCAGAAGGCGCTGCAGCGGAAGACATATGATGTGTGCATCGTCGGATCGGGCGCGGGAGGCGGCATGGCGGCCTACGTGCTCACGCAGGCCGGCGCCGATGTCATCATGCTCGAGGCGGGCGCCATGTGGGATCTGGCGAAGGACTCGGCCATGCTCGAATGGCCGTACGAGTCGCCGCGGCGCGGAGCGAGTACCAGGGATCATCCCTTCGGCGAGTTCGATGGGTGCATTGGTGGATGGGACATCGAGGGCGAGCCCTACACCCGCGCACCCGGTACGCAGTTCGAC
>JBOHTE010000528.1:0-4736 GCA_050733555.1 Gemmatimonadaceae bacterium
CCCAGCACCTGCACGCGATACATGCCCACGTTGCGAATGCCGCGCCTGGGATCCTTCGAGATCACCATGGGGAGCGTGATGTACGGACCGCCATCCTCGGGCCAGCACGTGATGATCGGCAACCTGCCCAGGTCCACCTCGTCGCCGCGCCACACCACCTGCTGGCTCGGCGCGTGACCGCCGCGCACGCGCGGGGGAAATTTCCCGATTTCGAGCAGCCGCGGGAGGAGCGACAGCTTGCCGATGATCCCCTCGGGCACCTGCATCGCGAGCATCTCCGTGATGCGCGCGCCAATCGCATCGAGGTCGCTCACGCCGAGTGCCATGGACATGCGCCGCATGGATCCGAAGAGATTGATCGCCACGGGCCAGGCGGAGCGCGCGCCGTTCATGAGCGTGACGTGCTCGAAGAGCAGTGCCTGCCCGCCCCCGGAGCTCTTCATGACGCGATCGGCGATCTCGCACAGCTCGAGGTTCGCGCTCACGGGCTGCGTGATGCGCGCCAGCTCACCCGCGGCGTCGAGCTGAGTGATGAATTCCCCGATCGTGTCGAGCGTCACGCGGTGCGCACTCCCGAGTGCACGGCCGCAATGCCGAACGTCAGCAGCGAAAAGCCCACGTCCACGAAGCCCGCGGCGCGCAGGCGCTCCGCGAGCGCGGGCGCATCGGGGAAGTTGTCCACCGACTTGGGGAAGTAGCGGTACGCGGTGCGGTGGCCGCTCACCATGCGGCCTATGAACGGCAGCACGCGATGCGAATAGAACTCGTACGCGCCGCGCACCAGCGAGGCCGGCGGCGTGGTAAACTCGAGAATGACGAGCCGGCGGCCTGGCGCGGTGACGCGGTGCATCTCGCGCAATCCGGCATCGAGATCAGCGAAGTTGCGCACGCCGAACGCGACGATCACACCATCGGCCGCGCCGTTCGCCAGGGGAAGCTCGAGCGCGTCGGCCACGGCGGCACTCACGCGCAGGCCCTGCGTCTTCCCCGCCCCGCGGCGCAGCATTGGCTCCGCGAAGTCCGCCGCGAGCACGGTGCCGCGGAACCCCGGCTCGCGCGCGAGCTGCGCCGCCACGTCCATCGTCCCCGCGCACAGGTCGAGGTACTGGCCGTCGGCGCGCTCCCGCCAGCACAGCGCGGCAATCGCCTCGCGCCGCCACCCCCGGTCCACGTTCGCGCTGAGCACGTGATTGAGCAGATCGTAGCGCGGCGCGATCTCGGAGAATATGCGCTGCACGTACGCGCGCTTGGCCACACCGCCCGCCGCGGCCTCTTCCGCCTCCCGCTCCTCCATGCTCGTCGCAGACATTCCTGTAAAGCTCACCGGCCAGAGGGCGTGAAGCAAGCGAGGAGAGGGGACTGTAAGTTGGTAGCTTGTTGAACGGCGGTCGCTGGTCGAGCGGCCACCAGTGCGCCACCAGAGCGGGGGAGCGCCGCGGACCCTCGGTAAAGCGGGTCCGCTCTGCTCCCCCGCGCAGGTGGCTCAGTGGTCAGCCCAATTCCCTCCAGCTACCAGCTACCGTTTCCAAATCAGCTACCGCTTCCCAACTATCTCCATCCTGTCCTCCCGATTCGGCACCACGCACAGAAATTCGAACGGCTCGCCCGCGTGCGCTTCGTACCAGTGCGGGGTGCCAGCGGGGATGTACACCACGTCGCCCTGCTGCACCTCCACCGTACGGTCGGCAATGCCGACCGTGGCGCTGCCGCGCAGCACGTACTGCTCGTGCTCCACGGTATTCGTGTGACGCGGCATGCCGCCGCCGGGCTGCATGATGAACCGGCGCATGGCGAAGTTCGGGCCCTCGTCGGGGCCAATGAGCATCTGGCGTGTCGTCCCCGTGCCGGCGGTCACCGGCACCTGGGTAACCTCATCCGCATGCTTGACTGACATGAGCAGCATCCTGTGCGCGAAGGTCAAAGCGTGACATGCTCTTCTTCCGCAAGATAGGGTGAGGGGCAGCCCATGGGGCAGCCCCATGGGCTGCCTCTTGCCCCCTCGCCGAACGTCTGAGCCCGCTCGTGCGTAGCTAGAGCAACGAATCCCCAGCGGTGCCCCGGCCAGGAGGCGCCCTCTGATCCCACCGGAAGGAGACACGATGCCCTCCCGCAGACTCCGCCTGCGCTACCTCGCCTGCATGCTGGTGCCAGCCATCGCCCTCGCGGCAGTGCCCGCCGCGCGCGCCCAGCAGCCCAACGACACCGCCTACACGGCCCGCATCAAGCAGTATCTCGAGGACCCGCGCATCTCCACCGAGCTCGTGGATCACCTCCCCGCGTCCGCCACCGTCCCGACGCCGCTCGCCGTGCTGGGCCACATCGTGGGCACGCCGGGCATCCTGGATCACAGCGCCGACATCTACAAATACTTCGACGCGCTCGCCAAGGCGTCGCCGCGCGTCAAGGTGTGGCGCATCGGCAAGACGGAAGAAGGTCGCGAGATGATTCTCGTCGCCATCGCCGATGAAGCCACCATCAAGGACCTCGACAAGTATCGCGCGATGAACGCGGCACTCGGCGACCCGCGCAAGACCACGCCCGAGGAAGCGCAGCGCCTCATTCATACCGCGAAGCCCATTTACTACCTCACGAGCGGCATCCACTCGCCGGAGTTCGGCGGCCCGGAAATGCTCATGGAGCTCGGCTATCGCCTCGCCGTCGAGGAGACGCCGTTCGTCCAGGAGATCCGCAACAACGTCATCACGCTCATCACGCCTGTCATCGAACCCGACGGCCGCGACAAGGCGGTGGACACGTACTACTACAACAAGGCGCTCCCCAAGGGCGCCCAGCGGCTGCCGCTCATGTACTGGGGCAGGTACGTGCAGCACGACAACAATCGCGACGGCATGGGTCAGTTCCTCGACCTCACGAAGCACACCACACAGGCCGTCCTCGACTGGCACCCGACCATCCTGCACGACCTGCACGAGGCGCAGACGTATCTCTACGCGTCCACCGGTTCCGGGCCATACAACGAACAGATCGATCCCATCACGATCGACACGTGGTGGCTGCTCGCCGAAAACGACGTGATGGAGATGACCAAACGCGGCGTGCCCGGCGTATGGACGTACGGCTTCTACGATGGCTGGACGCCGAACTATCTGTTCTTCATTGCGCACACGCACAACGAGGTGGGCCGCTTCTACGAGGTGCAGAGCTACGGCCCGGACAACTACGTCGTGAAGCCGCGGCCCACGACCACGAGTCGCGAATGGTTCCGTCCCAACCCGCCGCTCGACAGCATCGACTGGGGGCCGCGCAACAACACCAACATCCAGGAATCCGCACTCATGTTCGCGCTGCACTACGTGGCAGAGAACAAGGCGACGTTCCTCGACAATTACTGGCGCACGAGCGAGCGCGCGGTGAACAAGGGTAAGACCGGGCCGACGTTCGGCTGGGTGATTCCCGCCGCCCAGCGCCGCAAGGCCGACGCGGCCGACGCCGTGAACGAGCTGCGCACGCAGGGACTCGAGGTCGACGTCGCGTCGACGGCGTTCACGGCGGGCAGCGTGCGCGTACAGCCCGGTGACTACATCATCCGCGGCGACCAGCCCTACCGCACGATCGCCGACATGTACTTCGCGCTCCAGAACTTCGCGCCCGGCAATCCGAGTCCGTACGACGACACCGGGTGGACGTTCCCGCTCATGCGCGACATCACCATCACGCCGGTCACCGACAAGTCGCTGCTGGACCAGCCCATGACGCTGCTCACCGCGCCGGCGCGCGCCCCTGGTGGCGTGGACGGCAGCGGCAGCGTGATCGTCGTGGACAACACAGCCGACAACAACGTCGCGAAGTTCCGCTTTGAATTTCCCAAGGTGAAGATGCGGGCCGCCGAATCGGACTTCGATGCCGCGGGCCATCACTTCCGAGCCGGCGCCATGGTCATCGCGAACGCCGACCGGGCGGCCCTCGAGCCCGCGCTCCGCGACCTCGGCCTCTCCGGCTTCGCCATGGCGGCCGCGCCGGATGTGAAGACGCACGACCTCAACATCCCGCGCATCGGCTACGTGCATAGCTGGTCGCGCACGCAGGATGAAGGGTGGGTCCGCGCCGCGCTGGATACGTATGGCATCCCATACAACTACTTTGGCGACGTGAAGCTGCGCGACGGCAAGCTACGCCAGAAGTACGACGTGATCATCTTCCCCCACGTGGGCGGAAGCGCCGAGTCGATGGTGAACGGGATCGCGAAGCGTGGCGCCACGCCCCTGCCCTATCGGAAGACGAAGCAGTTCCCGAGCCTCGGCACGCCGGATTCCTCATCTGACATCCGCGGCGGCATGGGCGTCGAAGGCCTCATGAACCTCTACCAGTTCGTGCAGCAGGGCGGCACGCTCATCGTGGAGGGCGCGACGTCCACGATCTTCCCGGATTACAACCTCACACCCGTCGTCACCGTGGAGACGCCCGATTCGCTCTTCGCGCGCGGCAGCATTCTGCGCGGCGTCATTGCCGACATGACGAGTCCCATCGTGTACGGCTACGGCCGCGATCAACTGCCCGTGTACTTCAATCAGGGGCCGGTGCTCAACGTTCGCACCGGACCAGGCGGATTCTTTGGGTTTGGCCGTGGTGGTGCCGGCGTCAGTCAGGACATCACGCCCATGGCCTCACCGCTCAAGCTGTCGCCGTGGAATCCCGACGCGGACTCGACCTCCGGAGGCCCGCGCCGCGGCGGGCGATCCGGCGCGCGTGCCGGTGCACGCGGCGTAGCTGGCGCC
>JBOHTE010000529.1:0-5159 GCA_050733555.1 Gemmatimonadaceae bacterium
GACCTGGGTGGGACACTCCACCGTGCTCGTTCAGATGGGCGGGATCAACATCCTCACCGATCCCATCTGGAGCGACCGCGCATCGCCGCTGCAGGCCGTCGGACCACGACGGATCGTGCCGCCCGCCGTGCCGCTCGCGTCGCTGCCGCCGCTCGACTTCGTGCTCCTCTCGCACAACCACTACGATCACCTGGATGCGGGCACCGTGCGCGCGCTCGCCGCGCAGCAGCCACATGCCCGCTGGCTGGCGCCGCTCGGCCTGGAGCCGCTGCTCCGCCGCTTCGGCGTGCAGCGCGTCGCGGAAAGCGACTGGTGGCAGGAGCGTACCTTCGAGGAGACGCGCATCGCGTGTACGCCGGCGCAGCACTTCAGCGCGCGGCACCTCGCCGATACACGGCGCACCCTCTGGTGCGGCTGGACGGTGCGCGCGGCCGGCCACGCGCTCTGGTTCGCCGGCGACACCGCCTATCACCCCGAGTTCGGCGCGATCGGGGAGCGCTTCGGTCCCTTCGACCTCTCGCTCATACCGATCGGCGCCTACGAGCCCCGCTGGTTCATGCGCCCCGTGCACATGAACCCCGAAGAATCCGTGCAGGCCTTTCTTGACGCGAACACCCCCGCGGGTCGTGAGGATCGCGGCATCATGCTCGGCCTGCACTGGGGCACGTTCCTGCTCGCGGACGAACCGTGGGACGAACCCCCCGCGCGCACCCGCGCCGCGTGGAACGCCGCCGGACTACCGGCGCAGAACCTCTGGATCCTGCAGCACGGCGAAACCCGGCAGGCCGCTACTTCGTGATCGTCACCGGCTGCACGCTCACGTGCAGGTTGTGATTGATGCGCAGCCCCGCGGTCCCGTTGCTCGGCACGTCCTTCCGCGGTTCTGTCGCCACCAGCTTGCCGTTCACGTAGAAGTGGGCGGCCGTCGGAGCGAAGTGCACCTTGAGGTTGTACGTCGCCTTGCCGGAGGCATCCTCCTTGGGCACATCGGGGCTCGCCGTCCAGTTCACGACCGTGCTCGTCTTCTCGCCGTTGCGCACCTTGATCAGGTATTCACCGGTGCCGCGCACTTCGAAGTAGCCGTACGTCTCGGTCGCCCGGTCATCGAGATGCTGGCCGCCGAAAAAGATGCCGTACGCTTCGGGATGCTTCGGCTTCTCGAGTTGCTCGATCGTGGAGCTCACGGCATACACGCCGCTGGCGCTGTCCTTCGCGGCATACACGATGTGGGCCGGACCGGTCTGCACTTCCCACTTGTCGCCGCTCACGGTGTACTTCGCGTCGGTGATCTTCGCGTCGGACTTGTCCGTTTCCGCCGTGAAGCCCGCCGGTACGCCGCTCCCCCCCATGGCCTTGTCCGTATCCATGGCCATGCCGGACATGCCCTTCATGCTGTCCGCGGCCATGCCGGCCATCGCCTTGGTCGTATCCGCGGCAGCGCCCGCGGCACTCTGTCCTTTCGCGCAAGCCGAAGCGGCCAGTGCCAACGCCGCCAGCGTGATGGTTGTCGAACGCACCAGGAAACCTCGCTTGTCGGGTAAGTGATTGGTGGAACCCGGAAAATACGGAGAGACGGGAGACACCGGAATAGGCGGGCCCATTCCTATCGCTCGTCGAGCGGCGCCGTGATGGTCGCCTTCACGTGTGCGTCCATCCACTCCGCCGTGAGCGCCACCACGCGCTCCCAGCCGAAGTCCACCGTGATGACATGGCCACTGCCGCTCAGCCAGCCGAGTCGTTTCTCACGCGCCCCGACCATCGCGAAGCACCGCTCGGCCGCCCGAATGGTCACACGATTGTCTTCGCGCGACTGCAGGTAGAGCGTGGGCGCAGTGATCGTGCTCAGCGCCGCCGTTCCGCGTTCCGCCACGCGTATCAGTTCGGCGATCAATCGCATGGTGGACGCTTCATAGCTGATGTTCTCTGCGCGCGCGGCAGGATCATGAATCGAATACGGATTCTGCCCGAACATATACGGGATGAACGGCTGGAGCAGGGGCGCGACACGCGCCGCCGCGTGCACTGTTCGGTGCGGAATCAGATACGGCGCGAGCAGCACGAGTGCACTCACGTCGCGCTGCTCCGCGGCCAGGATCGCCGCGATGGCGCCGCCCATGGACAGTCCGGCAATGCCCACGCGGTCGTGTCGTTCCCGCATGGTCGCCAGCGCCGTACGCCCCGCTTCGATCCACTGTCCGGCATCGGAGGCCCGGAACTCGCGCAGGCTGCGCCCGTGTCCCGGGAGCAGCGGTGCGTATACGGCGTAGCCGCGCGCATGCAGATCGCTCGCCAGGTGCGCCATCGTGTGCGGGGAATCACCGAATCCGTGCAGCAGCAGCACGCCCGCCGCTGGCGCGCCGTCGCTGAGCTCGATGGGTTCGGCGCCGCGAATGATGCCGCCGGGTCCCACGGGAAGACGGGCGGCGACACTCCGCTCCACGCGCCGCCGTACGGTGGCGTACGCGGTGATGGCGGCAATGCACGCCAGGGCTGTGATCAGGAATGGCACGAAGTCGAGTCGGGATGACGGGCGGCCACACCGGGATGACGAGCGAACAGAGGGCTCACGCTATCACATCGCTACCCGCTCACGCAATCAAGGCCCGCTGTTCCCGCTGAGCGCATCGTTGCTTCGCGTACCACTCTCACCCGGGCTCTCCGGCTTCGTTCCCTTGTCCGTGCTCCGCTCGTCGTACAGCACGATACCGCCGTGTCCACTATGCTCCAGACGCAGCGCGAGACGCTGCGCATCCATCACCACAAGCCCGCTCCCTTCACGCCGGATGAGATCCTCCGCGGACAGTCGCCCGAGCACCAGCGAGATGGATTCGCGTGTTGCGCCGACGAGCTCGCCCAGCAGCCGGCGCGGCACGACCGTTTGCGGTGTGTCAGCATCCGACCTGCTGTCGCTGCCCCGCTGCGTCATGCGCAACAGCGTGACGATCAGTCGCTGCTCCACCGTCAGTGAAATGTGCTGGCCGAACTTCTCGATCAGCTCCGTGCGCTCGGCCATGAGCTGTCGCACGAGCATCAGGGCCAGTGAGGGCTGCTCGCGCATCATCGCGCTGAAACTCGATCCGCTGATGTGCAACGTTTCGCTCTCTTCATCCGCGCGCGCATGGCTCGCGTAATGGCCGCCCGGCTGCATTCCCTCCGCGCCGAAGGTCTCGCCCGTCGTCGCTACCCAGGGCACCACCGTGCGCCCCGTGCTCACACGCGAGCGCAGTACTACATTGCCTCGCAGCATGACGAACACGCCGTCCGCCTCAGCATCCTGCTCGTAGATCGTGAAGCCCACTGGCCAGGATGTGCGCGCGCCGAAGGCAGCCAGCGCTTCTCGTTGCTCCCGCGGCAGGCGCGGAATTTCCTTCAGGCGAACAGAAGACACGGTGCGTCCCTGCGATGCGGCGTGGAAGTCCCTCGTCACGGCGAGTTGCGCTGTGGGATGGCGACTGGTTCCCACTCCCGCAATGAATGGGCCGTGCTGGACAGGCCCCTGACCGCGGGGTCAGCTTTAGTGCCAGAGATTCACGCACAACGTGCCGCATGACGTCCCCACCGCATTCGGAACAACGACCCTCCTCGGTTGCCATTCTGGGCACCGATGCGATCCTGGCGGCACTGCCGGTCAGTGCCGTGCAGTTGGCGCACGCGTGCGGTGCGCTGGGCTACGACATGGTCTTTCCGGGGAGCTGGGGCGATGAGATCGTTGCGCGCCAGTGTCTGGAGCGGCTTGGCCCGCACGGCGGCATGCCCGCCATTCTCGCGGCGTGCCCGCACGTCGTCCAACGGCTCACGAAGTCCGGCAGCGACCTGTGTCCGTGGCTCCTCGGGCTTGCCGCACCCCCGGTGGCCGTCGCCCGCTACATCCGGGCGGCGTATGGCGACCGGCCCGTTCACATCACCTACATCGGTGCCTGTCCCGCCGGCACCGATGCATCCATCGACGCACGGATTTCGCCCGCTGAACTGTTCGCATCGTTTGCCGAGCGCAACATCGTGCCGGCCGCGCAGCCGGCGTTCTTCGAGGCATTTCTGCCACCCGATCGCCGCCGCTACTACTCGCTCCCCGGCGGTGCGCCCGCGCCGGAGCGGCTGGCCGAATTGCAGCCGCCGCGTGAACTGGTCGAGCTGGATGGCGGTGATCTGCTGATCGAGCTCGCGCAGCAGTTGCTCTCGCAGCAGGACGTGCTCATTGATCCGGCACCGCATCTGGGATGCGTGTGCAGCGGCGTGCTCACGGCGGGTACCGCGCACGGCGCCCGGACGGCGTTTGCCGCGCTCGAGCCGCCGCGCGCCAACGGCCCGGTGGTGGAGCATACGCTGCTCCAGATGGCCGAACCGACGTCGGTTCGAAGCGAGGAGGCTGCGTCACAGGTGCCATCCGACGCGGCGAAAGCCCCGCCTGCCAGGCAGTCGGTACCACGGCCCCGGCCAGCGCGACCGAACCAGGCACCCGCCATGCGCATCGGCGGCGAGCGCGCCATTCCGCGTGCGTATGCCCGATTCCGCCAGCGCACCACAACGCGCACCGAAGCACATAGGGAGCACGCAGAGCCTGTCCCGCCACCGCCGGTGAGTCCCCCTCCCCCGTTCGATGTTCTTCCCGAATTCAGCGGGGTGACCTGACTGGCGCCGGCGGCCGCCAGTCAGCGCCTGGGTTCGGTGCGCACCAGCGTATCACGCGTGCTGCCGCTGTCTCCCGGTTTGAGCAGGGGACCGGTACGCGGATAGACCGGCCGGCGCTCAGGTGGCTTGATCCTGAGCGTCCCCGCGCGTTGCCGGGCTGATGTGTCGGCCACGCCCTGCCGCCGTGCGTCAGGCGACGCGCGGCAGGACGCCATCAGTGCCAGGAGTGCGGCCGGCGCGACGATGCAGGTGACGGCTCGTGAAAGGGGCATGAGTTGATTACAGGGAATGGGAAATCGGGAACGGGGAATGGGGGAGGCAATCCGCTCCCTTCCGCCCCACCCCAATGTCATGGGGAATGGGGAATCGGAGCGGAAGACCTCCGCGCTCCCACGCCCCGCCCCAGCTTGTCATCCCGGGCCGCTATTAAATGGTGACTCCCGTGCAAAGAAAAAATGGGGCGGGGGAAGTTGGGGGGCGGACTGCCTCCCCCATTCCCCATTCCCGATTTCCCATTCCCCGTAGTCCCC
>JBOHTE010000530.1:0-1659 GCA_050733555.1 Gemmatimonadaceae bacterium
GGCTACACCGTACAGGGCGCGATCGCCTCCACGAAAACCGCTACGCCACTCGTCGACGTCCCGCAATCCGCGACCGTGGTGACGCGACAGCTCATGGATGACCAGTCCATGCAGAGCATGGCGGACGTCGTTCGCTACATCCCGGGCATTTCCATTGCGCAGGGCGAAGGGAACCGCGATCAGGTCACGATTCGCGGCAACGGGTCTTCCGCAGATTTCTTCGTGGATGGAGTCCGCGACGATGCCCAGTATTTCCGCGACCTGTACAATCTCGATCGTGTGGAAGCACTCAAGGGCTCAAACGCCTTGCTCTTCGGGCGCGGCGGTGGAGGCGGCGTACTGAATCGCGTCATCAAGCAGCCCGAATGGCGTCCCATTCGCGCACTCTCGCTTGAGGGCGGGTCGTTCGACGAGAGGCGCGGCTCGATAGACATCGGCCAGGGGCTGTCCCCCGCGGTCGCGGCGCGGCTGAATGCCGTCTATGAGAACTCCGGCATGTACCGCGACAACGTCAGCCTGACGCGCCATGGCATCAACCCCACGCTGACGATCGCGCCGGGAACGAAGCGCACGCGGATCACGCTGGGCTACGAGTATTTCAGCGATGATCGCACGGCCGATCGCGGAATCCCGTCCCACCAGGGGCTGCCGGTTCGCACGGGCGTCGCCACGTTCTTCGGCAATCCGGACATCAACCATGCCCGCGCGCGCGTCAATGCCGCGGACGCCACCATCACGCACGAATTCCACAGCGGGATCCATCTCAGCAATCACGCGCGCGTTACCTCGTACAGCAAGCAGTACCAGAACGTCTATCCCGGCGGCGTGGACAGCTCCGGCGCGACGGTGACGCT
This sequence comes from Gemmatimonadaceae bacterium, assembly GCA_050733555.1. GTDB lineage: Bacteria > Gemmatimonadota > Gemmatimonadetes > Gemmatimonadales > Gemmatimonadaceae > JADGGM01. Next base: position 855 of record JBOHTE010000530.1, read on the forward strand.
CAGCGCCTACAACCACTTCACACCGCGACGGAACATCTTCAATCAGACGGATGCCACGTATGCACTTGCCACCGGAGCAGTGCATCACACTCTGCTCGCGGGCGAGGAGCTGGGGCGCGAGTCCAGTGACAACGTGCGCAACACGGGCTACTTCAGCGATTCCACGACGTCCATCCTCGCTCCGGTAGCGGAGCCCACGGTCTACACGCCTGTCAGCTTCCGCCAGAGTGCGACTGACGCCAACGCGCACACCACCGCAACGACGCGTTCACTCTACGTCCAGGATCATGTCGAACTCTCCACTCGCTGGCAGCTCGTGGCCGGCGTGCGCTACGACCATTTCGGCATCCGCTATCACGACAATCGTTCGAACGTCTCGCTCAACCGGAGCGACGACATGATCGCACCACGCGTCGGCGTCATCTTCAAGCCCATGGCGCCCGCGTCGATCTACGCCAGCCGGAGCGTCTCGTATCTGCCCGGCGCCGGCGACCAGTTTTCGACACTCACGGCGACCACGCGGGGGCTCAGGCCCGAGCGATTCACGAACCATGAAGTCGGCGCGAAGTGGGACGTCGCGCGCCGGCTCGCGCTCACGGCGGCACTCTACCGCCTCGACCGCACGAACACTCGGGCACCCGATCCGCTGGACCCCACGCGCATGCTCCAGACCGGGAGCCAGCGCTCCACCGGATTCGAGCTGGGCGCCAGCGGACGCATCACGTCCGCCTGGATGATTGCCGGCGGCTATGCCTATCAGGATGCGACGATCACGAGCACCACGACCGCCGCGCACGCCGGGGCG
>JBOHTE010000531.1:0-1311 GCA_050733555.1 Gemmatimonadaceae bacterium
GTAGAACACGTTGGGCTGGCTCGCCACGCCAGAGAGGGCGCGGGCGCGGCCGGCGCGCACGGGACCGATGCTTCGCCAGTGCATGCCGGAGTAGAGATTGGTGGACTGTGCGGCGGCGGTGGCGGCGAGGAGGAACGCGACGAGGGCAGGCAGGATGGCGACGCGGTGGCGGGATCTGTGCACGACAACAGCCTCTGGTGTATGGGACTGATGGATATCGGACGGAACGACGCGGGGAATATGTCGCGACCATGGCGCGAAGGCCATGCGGGCGGCAATCAGTCCCTCGCCTTCGCCCGTTCGCACATGAGGCCGAGTGTGTGCCCGTCCGGATCGCGGAAGAAGCACATCCACAGATCGTGGTCCGGCATACGGGCGAGCAGGTGCGGCTGGTCCACGAACGGTACGCCGCGCGCCGACATGGCCGCGTGCGCCGCCATGATGTCGCCCACCCGCAGGTAGAGCACGGTGCCCGAGCCCGGCGTGAACCTGCCTTCCGGCGCAGTGAGCATGAGGCGCACGCCGCCCATGTCCAGGAACGCGAGTCCCGGCGGTGCGGCGAAGAGGAAGCGCAGCCCCACGGCGTCACGGTAGAAGTGCGTGCTGCGCTCGACGTCCTGCACGGTGAGCGCGACCTGGCCGAGGGCAGTGATGGTGGCTCCGGCGGCGGCGGCTGATGTGTCAGCGGAATCGGGCATGGACAGCTCCGATGAGAGCGTGTGGAACTGCTGGGCCCGGGACCGGGCTTGCCGTGCGTGAATGACCTTCACTTCCTGCGTTGCTGATGCGCGCGGTCAAATACCAATCGTGCAGCTCCTTGATCGCATGGTGCGCATCCGCGGACGCTGGCTACGCGGGCATGCCCTTGCCCACCGGATCGGCCGCACCGGGCACGATCAGCTCGGGCGCACCGTGTGCCTCGAGCCCGAGCGCACTGGTCGTCACGATCCCGGGCGCGCCGGTCACGATGAGTTCCGGCGCGGCCGCGAGCCGCGGCACCGCATCCACGTGCTCGAGTGCCTCGATCTCATCGCCCGGACCGACACCCAGTTCGCGAAACTTCCGCGCGGTGGGCAGCACGCGCGACTCGAGCGAGCTCACCGCGGCGTTGTACGCACTCACCGCACCATCCAACCCCCTGCGCACCCTGGCCAGATGCTCGGCCGCCACGCGGATGCGCGCATAAAGCTCCATGCCGAGGTCGCGAATCTGCTCCGAATTGCGCGCGATGCGTTCCTGCTGCCAGCCGTAGAACACGGCCTTGAGCACGGTGATGAGCGTGGTGGGACTGGCCGGGATGACGCCGTGCTG
>JBOHTE010000532.1:0-2082 GCA_050733555.1 Gemmatimonadaceae bacterium
CGTTGCCAACGTTCTTCGGGTGCGCGATGTCGCTGATGTCGAAGATGCGCAGCCCACGCAGCCGCGCTGCGCTCACCGTGTCCTTCACCCCTTCGGTGCCGCAGTCAATGCGTCCTGACAGCCCTTCGCCGGACACGAAGAGCAGATTCCTGTACACCGACACGTCGCTCTGCGACGCGGGGCAGAGATACGCCGTTTCCAGGCGCGGCGCGCCGGGATTCGAGATGTCCCAGATCTGATAGCCGTTGTAGCTCCCCTGGATGGCGTACTTCCCCGTGAAGGCGAGATCGGAATTGGTGATGCCGACGAACTGCTCCGTCGGCCTGGTCTGCGAGAGCACCGCGAGATTCCACGACGCTTCACCGGCGTCGTAGAGCCCGGACTTGAGCCCGACGCGCGGGTCGGGGTTGGGCTCGCCAACCGACATGTTGCGCGCCGGCACGACGGACGACGGCGCAACGGATGACGAGTGCAGCGCTGAGGACGTCGTGGATGGAGCACACGCTCCAGCGGACCCGACGCCAAGCGCGAGCGCGAGCGACATCAGCGAGGTAGCGCACGTTCGCGCCGCCGGACGGTGTTGCGGATACTCGAATGCCATGGGGAATTCCTCAGGTGGAGCGGGGTGCTGCTCAGGGATTGCCGGCAGCGGGGTGAGCGGCGGTGGTGTCGTCCAGGATGAGCGCGGCGAGCATGCGCTGCATGCGGGCGATTTCGGTCGTCTGATCCACGTTGATGTCGGACGCCAGCTTGAACGTCAGCTCGTCCTGTGCCGCGCCGTACGAGTTGAAGAGATCCTTCACCATCGAGACCGCGCCGGTGTGGTGTTGGATCATGAACTCGAGAAAGAGGCGGTCGAAGTCCGGCCCGCGCGCCGCGTCGAGCTGCGTCATCTGCGCTTCGGTGAGCATGCCCGGCATCAGCATCTCCTGCTCGACGCCGTTCATCATCATCGTCATGGGCTTGGGGCCGGCCTCCGGCACCGGCTGCTGCCGGTCGCGCAGCCACTGTTGCATCGTGCGGATCTCGTCCTGCTGCGCATTGATGATGCGCGCCGCCAGCGTCCGTAATTGGGCGCTGGCGCCGTGCGTCGGAGCCCACCCGCCCATGACGATGGCCTGCGCATGGTGTCCGATCATGCCGGACATGAAGTGGACATCGGCCTCCGTGTAGGGATGCCGGATGCTGTCGGCGCGAGCCCGGGCGATGGCGGCCGCTTCGCCCGGTTGGGCCGTCGCGAGCGGGGATGCCGTCTGCGCGGTCGCGGCGGCCGCGGCGGACGACACGCCGGCGATTCCGGCGAGCAGCACGAGCGCGATGCGTGGGACGTGTGGTGATCTCATGCTCGTCGTCGGTGTCAGTGAGGCGGCCTCGAGCCGTACACGGCGCTGATGGATCGAACGAAGACACGAAGCTGGAAGCTAGCATGGCGGAGCCCGCTGGCCAACGCGCTGCCTGATGTCATCCATACGTGCGAATGGCCGGGGCCGCTGCGTGTCTGCTGCGACCGGGCGGAGAGATGCGGGACACCACTTCCGGCCCTGCGCCCGCCCGATCAGAATGTGTGTATTCCCTCTGCCGGCGGTGATCATGCCACCCGTGAGCGTTCGCTACATCGTCAACGACGTCGACGAAGCCATCGCGTTCTACACGAACTGCCTGGGCTTCACTGTCGCGATGCATCCGGCGCCCCCGTTCGCGATGCTCGACCGTGGGGATCTGCGTCTCCTGCTCAGCGCACCCAACGCGCAGGGCGGCGGCGGCAGCGCCATGCCGGACGGCACGAAGCCTGCGCCGGGCGGGTGGAATCGCATCTCCCTGCAGGTGTCCGATCTGCCGGCGCTCGTCGCCGACCTGCGCGCCAGGGGCGCGCGCTTCCGGAACGACATCGTGAAGGGCGTGGGCGGCGATCAGATTCTCGTCAATGACCCGTCCGGCAACTGTGTGGAACTGTTCGAGCCGCATGGCCGCGGCGCGTGAGCGGATCCACCGTGGCCATCAGCGCCGTGCTGGAAACGTGTCTGTACGCCGAAGACCTCGACGCCGCCGAGGGGTTCTTCGCGAACGTGCTCGGCCTCGACG
>JBOHTE010000533.1:0-5545 GCA_050733555.1 Gemmatimonadaceae bacterium
GCGCGATCGTGCCGTGGAACTTCCCGATGTCGCTCGCCGCGTGGAAGATCGGGCCCGCACTGGCGTGCGGGAATACGATCGTGCTCAAGCCCGCGGAGCAGACGCCGTTCACCGCGCTCCGCATGGCGGAACTCGCGCTCGAAGCAGGGTTCCCCGCGGGGGCGTTCAACTGTGTCGCGGGACGCGGATCGGTAGCGGGCGCGGCGCTGGTGCAGCACCCCGAGGTGGACAAGATCGCGTTCACCGGCTCCACGGAGGTGGGCAAGCAGATCATGCGCGACGCGTCCGGGACGGTGAAGAAGCTGTCGCTGGAGCTGGGCGGCAAGTCGCCGAACATCGTCTTCGCGGATGCCGATCTCGACGCAGCGGCACGCGGGGCGCTCACGGGCATTTTTTACGGCAAGGGTGAAGTGTGCGCGGCGGGCTCGCGGCTGCTCGTGGAGGACACTGTACGGAACGCGCTCACCGAGAAGATCCTCGAGCGCGCGGGGCGCATGGTGGCGGGTGACCCACTCAATCCGAAGACGCGACTGGGCGCGATCGTCTCGAAAGTGCAAATGGAGCGCGTGCTGGGCTACATCGAGAGCGGACGTCGCGAGGGGGCAGCGCTGCTGGCGGGGGGCGAACGCACGCCAGTGAATGGCAAGGGGTACTTCGTGGCGCCCACGATCTTCGGCGACGTCGAGCCGGGCATGACCATCGCGCGCGAGGAAATCTTCGGGCCGGTGCTCGCGATGATGACCTTCCGCGATGGCGTTGCCGGAGCGGTCCGCCTGGCGAACGACACGATCTATGGTCTCGCCGCCGGCATCTGGACTCGCGACATCAGCAAGGCCTTGCGGACCGCGCGCGCCGTGCGCGCCGGCACGGTCTGGATCAACACATACAACATGTACGATGCGGCCTCGCCCTTCGGGGGGTTCAAGCAGTCCGGGTTCGGCCGGGATCTGGGGATGCACGCGCTGGAGGGATATAGCCAGGTGAAGTCGGTATGGGTGGCGTTGTGACGCGTCCCCTCTGCCCTGCCGCTCCGCCCCGGGGAATGGGGAATTGGGAACGGGGAATGGCGGAAATGGGGAATCGGCCCCACAACCCCCCGATTCCCCAGAAAATCGGGGCGGTGAGGCGAAGGGCGGACTGCCACTCCCATTCCCCATTCCCGATTCCCCATTCCCCGGGGTGGGGTGGAGCGGCGGGGCAATGATCGCCTTCATCATGGATGCCGTGCGCACGCCCGTCGGCCGTCATGCGGGCGCGCTGGCGCGCGTGCGGCCCGATGACCTGGCCGCGGTGGCGATCAAGGCGCTGATCGAGCGGACCGGTGTCGACGCCGCGACGCTGGACGACGTGATCATGGGATGCGCCAACCAGGCCGGAGAGGACAACCGCAACGTGGCGCACATGGCGGCACTGCTGGCCGGCGTACCCGTGGATGTTCCGGGACAGACCGTGAACCGGTTGTGCGGGTCGGGGCTGCAGGCCGTGGTGAGCGCCGCGCAGGCGGTTCACGCGGGCGAAGGCGAGCGGTTCGTCGCGGGCGGCGTGGAGAGCATGTCGCGCGCGCCCTGGGTGATGCTCAAGCCCGAAGAAGGGTTTCCCCGCGCGGCACCCGTCGCGGCAGATACCACAGTGGGGTGGCGCTTCACGAATGCGCGCATGCCGCGCGAGTGGACAATCTCCCTCGGCGAAACCGCCGAGGCAGTCGCTCGCCGCTATGGGATCACGCGCGAGGAGCAGGACGCCTTCTCGTGCGAGAGCCAGCGGCGCGCGGCCTGCGCCGTGCAGACCGCGCGCTTCGCGGATGAGATCGTGCCGGTTCGCGTGGAAGGGAGGCGCGACGCGGTCACCGTCGTGGACCGCGATGAACACCCCCGGCCGGAGACCACCATGGCGTCCCTCGCGGCGATGCGACCGGCGTTCGTGCGCGAGGGCGGTACCGTGACGGCCGGCTCCTCCAGCGGGATCAACGATGGTGCGAGCGCGCTGCTCGTAATGAGTGAACGTGCCGCGCGCGCGTCGGGTGCAACGCCGCTCGCGCGCATCGTGGCGTCCGCCGTCGCCGGCGTGTCACCTGATGTGATGGGGCTGGGCCCCATCCCGGCCACGCGCAAGGCACTCACCCGCGCCGGGCTCGGCGTGGACGATCTGGATCTCATCGAGCTCAACGAAGCATTCGCTTCGCAGTCCATCGCCTGCATTCGCGAATTGCAGCTCGATCCCGCGCGCGTGAACGGTAACGGCGGCGCCATCGCACTCGGACATCCGCTCGGCGCGTCCGGCGCGCGCGTGCTCACCACGCTCGTGCACGAGATGCGCCGTCGCGGCGTACGCTACGGTCTCGCCACGATGTGCATCGGCGTCGGCCAGGGGATCGCAACGATCGTGGAGCGCGTGCCGGCATGAACTACGAACACATTCTGCTGTCGCGTGACGGTGCGGTCGGCACGCTGACACTCAATCGACCCGAAAAGCTCAACGCCTTCGCGGGGACCATGCGGACGGAGCTGGTCGACGGGTTCCTGGAACTCGAGCACGATGCTGCCGTGCGCGTGATCGTGCTCACCGGCGCCGGGCGCGCCTTCTGCGCCGGAGCGGACGTCACGTATCTGCGGGACCTCATCGCGCGGCGTGACGCGGACGCAATGGCGGCGCTCGTCGAAGCGGGCCGGCATGTCGTGACGACCATGCGCGCGTCGCCCAAGCCGGTGATCGGATGCATCAATGGGGTCGCGGCCGGCGGCGGCGCGAATCTCGCCCTTGCCTGTGACCTCCGCATCGCGAGCGATCAGGCGCGGCTGGGGCAGACGTTCAATCGCATCGGGCTCGTTCCGGACTGGGGTGGTACGTATTTCCTTCCGCGACTCGTCGGGCCGGCGCGGGCGCTGGAGCTGTTCTGGCTGGCTGACGTGATCGACGCGGCGCAATGTCTCGAACTTGGCCTGTTCAATCGCGTCGTGCCGCACGCCGACCTGGCGCGGGCGACGATGGAGCTGGCACGGACGCTCGCGGCGAAACCCGCACTCGCGCTCGCCGCGGCGAAGCGCGCGGTGTACGAATCGGGCTCCCGCACGCTGCCCGAGATGCTGGACTTCGAACTGGATGCCCAGCTCCGCTGTTTCGCCTCGGGCGATGCCGCGGAGGGCGTCACGGCTTTTGTCGAGAAACGAGAAGCGCACTTTGGTACACTCGGCGCGACCTGACTCATTCGTTACAGACCCAAGGAGTACAGCGACATGCCTCTCGCGAAAATCACCAACTTTGATGACTGGACCGACCTCTTCAAGGTCTGGCAGAACGACATCGGACTCGATGCCAAGGAGCTCACGGATTATCGCTTTGACGTGAAGCTGGCTGATCCCGATGTCTCGGAAATCGAGTTCGGACACTATCGTGGCCAGTCGAAATGGAAGACCGTCATGCACATTCCGGATCAGCGCATCCGGGATGCCTTGCAGACGCTGATCGTCTACCAGGGCGATACGGAGTTCGCGTCCGTCGAACAGCAGCGCTCGCTGCTCGAGAACGCACCCAGCGACTACGATCTGCTCTCCATCTATCGCGTCATGGCGGAGGAAATGCGCCACGGCTGGCAGATGTCCTACCTGCTCGTGGCCCATTTCGGCGATGAGGGGAGGCGCGAAGCGGAGAAGCTGCTGCAACGGCGCGCGGATGAACAGGAACGGCTGCTCGGCTCGTTCAACGAGCGCGTGGAAAACTGGCTCGACTTCTTCACCTACACCGAATTCATCGATCGTGACGGGAAGTTCCAGTTGCAGATGATGTCCACCTCCGCTTTCGCTCCGCTGTCGCGTTCCATGAAGCCCATGTTGCGCGAGGAGTCGTTCCATCTCGGCACCGGCAACAACGGGCTCCATCGCATCATCAAGGCGCGACGGATTCCGACGGCGGTCATGCAGCGCTACTTCAACAAGTGGGTGTCCACCGCGTTCGATCTCTTCGGCACGGACAACTCATCCTCGGCGCAGTGGGCGTACACCTGGGGGCTCAAGGGGCGCTTCGACGAGCGCACCAATCCGCAGACTCCGGACCGCGCACGACTCAACGAGTACGCGCGTGAGCTGTACCGGCAGGAAATCCAGGGGCTCATTGACCGACTGAATCTTCACGTCCCGGAGGACCAGCCGCAGCTCTACGTCCCGAGCGTCAAGTTCAATCGGCGGATTGGGGAGTATCGAGGCAAGACCTTCATGGTGCATGGCGATCCCATCGAGAAGGAGCGGTACGCCGACTACGTGGCCTCCGTGACGCCTACGATGGAGGACCGGGAGCTGCTGCGGCAGATCTTCAAGGAGAACGACTGGATCACTCCCAAGAAGAGTGACGACTGATCCGCAGCCGGCTCCGGCCGATCCCGAGGCTCGCCGTCCGCTGCTTATTGCGCACCGCGGGACGCCGCGCGAGCGCCCGGAGAATACGCTTCCGGCGTTTCTCCGGGCGCTCGAACTGGGTGCCGATGGCATCGAGATCGATGTCCACGTCACGCGCGACGGAACGGTCGTCGTGCACCACGATCCCGTCCCGCGTGCGACCGCGCCGAGCGGACGCCTCGCCGGACGTCGCATCGATGCGCTCGCGTTTGACGAACTGCAGGGATTTTCCATTCGCGGCATGGCGCTCATCCCCACTCTCGCGGAGACACTCGCCGTGGTGAAAGGACGCGCGGAGCTGTTCGTCGAACTCAAGGGGACGGGTATCGAGAGCGCGGTCGCGGAGCAGATTCGCAAATCTACCATGCCGTCCCGATGCGCCGTGCACAGCTTTGACCATGACGCCATTCGCCGCCTGGGCGACCTCGCGCCGGAGCTGCGGCGCGGCCTCCTCTTCGATCGCGCGCCAACGGATGTCAGGGCCAGCATGCGCGCCACCGGGGCACAGGATGTCTGGCCGCACTGGGAGCTGATCGATCCCGCACTGGTCAGCGCGGTGCACGCCGCAGGCGGCCGGATCATCGCGTGGACCGTCAACCGCCCCGATGTCGCGCGTGCGCTGGCGGCACAGGGCGTGGACGGACTCTGCACCGATGTGCTCGGCGAGGTACGTTCGGCGATCGGGGGCGCGGCATGACCACCGGACTGCGCGTGACGGTGATCGGCGCGGGGACCATGGGACACGGCATCGCATACGTGTCGGCGCTGGCGGGCTGCCAGGTCTCGCTCACCGACGCCGACTCGGGGCGGCTCGTCAGCGCGCAGGAGCAGGTACGGGCCGCCTTCGACCGCGCGGTGGACCGCGGCAAGTGCACCGCGGATGTTCGCGACGCGTCGCTGGCCCGCATCGAATTCACGGCAGATCCCCGGACGGCAGCCGCCGAGGCCGATGTGGTCATCGAGGCGATTCCGGAGCAGCTCGAGCTCAAGCGCCGCTGCTTCGCGGAGCTGGAACCGTACGTGCGGCCCACCGCCATTCTCGCGAGCAACACCTCATCGCTCTCGATCACCGCGATCGGTGAAGTGCTTCGGCACCGCGAGCGCATGATGGGACTCCACTTCTTCAATCCCGTACCGGTCATGCGCCTGCTCGAGAT
>JBOHTE010000534.1:0-2789 GCA_050733555.1 Gemmatimonadaceae bacterium
GCCATCCAGCCATGCGCGTGCGCCCGCTGCGCCGTGAGGACCGGTCCGACGTGGAGCGCCTGCTCGTATCCACCGGTATGTTCTCGGCGGTAGAGATCGCGACCGCGCTCGAGCTGGTTGATGCATCCATCACCAGCGGTGAAACTAGCGGCTATTCCGTCTTCGTGCTCGACAGGTCGAGCGATCCCGCCACGCGCGAGGTGTGCGGGTACGTGTGCTTCGGCCCCACCCCGCTCACCGAGGGTACGTACGATCTCTACTGGATCGCCGTGGAGCGCAGTGCGCAGGGCAACGGGTACGGTCGCACGCTGCTGGAATTCGTCGAGCATGCGGTGCGGGAGCGCGCGGGACGTCTGCTGCTCATCGAGACCTCGTCCCAGGACGCATACGGTGGAACCATCCGCTTCTACGAGCGCAACGGCTATCCGCTCATCGCGCGCATTCCGGACTTCTACAAGCCGCGGGACGACAAGCTGGTTTTCGCGAAGAACCTCTGAACGCCGAGTTGGCATATGAGAAGGACAAGGGCACGGCGGCCGATTCGATGAAGTTCGTGGCGTTACGCGACTCGCTCGGCTCTTCTGTCGGCAACCCGAATCAGAATCCCGGCGGTCGTGCTCCGGCGACATTCACCGCGCGCTCCAGTGCGAGTCCCGCGCGCGCGATCGTGCCTTCATCGAACAGACGCCCGACGAACGTGACGCCGTGCGGCACGCGGCGCGGTGGCGAGAACTTCGGCAGCGGGTGCGCCGGGTCCGGCGCCCAGTCGCTGCGCGCCTCCGCGACCTCCACGAAACCCGCGCGCAGCGTGAGCGAGGGATGCCCCGTGAAGTTCGTGATCGTGAGCATCTCGTCGCGCAGTGACGGCACCAGCAGCACGTCAACGGTTGCAAAGATGCGCGCCATCTCCTGCGCGAACTTCCGCCGCAGACGATCCGTCTGCACGAAATCCACCGCCGACAGGAAGCGCGCGCTGCGAAAGAGATTCGGCCACGCGTCCCGCACCTGCGGCTTGATCTCGTTCACGTGCCCACTGAGCGTCAGCTCCTCGAAGGCGGCCGCCGCTTCGGCGAAGAGAATCACGTTGAGCGAATCCACGGGCCAGTTCGGGAGCGTCACCTCCGTGGGGATCATTCCCAGCGAGCGCACCGTCTCCAGGGCGGCGCGATCCACCTCCGTGGCGGGACTCTCCTTCATCCACGCGGGGAAGTATCCGACGCGCAGCCCCTGCACCGGCGCGCCGGCATCGAAGTCGAGTGCGCTGGGCACGCTCGCCACATCTCCCGCATCCGGACCCGAGATGGCATGCAACACGAGCATCGTGTCCTCCACGCTGCGCGCCATGGGGCCGAGCTTGTCGAGCGACCAGCAGAGCGTCATCGCGCCAGTACGCGGCACGCGACCATAGGTAGGACGCAGCCCCGTCACGCCGCAGCGCATGCTGGGACTGACGATGCTGCCTTCCGTCTCACTGCCGATCGCGAACCCCACCAGCCCGGCCGCCGTGGCTGCGCCGGGGCCGGCGCTCGACCCTGACGCACCCTCCTCCAGCAGCCAGGGATTCATGGTCTGCCCGCCGAACCAGATGTCGTTGAGCGCGAGCGCGCCCATGCTCAACTTCGCCACGAGCACCGCACCCGCCTCGTGCAGCCGCCGAACCACCACCGCATCCGTATCGGGCACACGGTGGCGATACGGTTCCGCGCCATACGTGGTCGCAATGCCCGCCGTGTCGAGGAGATCCTTGGATCCCCATGGAATCCCGTGCAACGGACCGCGATAGTGGCCCGCGGCGATCTCCGCGTCCGCCTGCCTCGCCTGCCGGAGCGCGAGATCCTTCGTGAGCGTGATGACGCAGCGCAACTTCGGATCGAATCGCTGGAGCCGGTCGAGATAGATGCCGGTCAGCCGTTCCGACGTCAGCCGGCGCGACTGGATCCAGCGCCCCAGCCGCGACACGGGCGCGAACGCAATCTCCTCATCGCTGGAGGGAAGCGGACCCGGATCGGCGCTGCTCCGAACGAATCGATCGCGTTCCTCACGCACGTGAGTGCCCGGGAGCACTGGGTCCCAACGCGTCGCGGGCGCGAGTGCCGCTTCCAGCGTGACCCTTCGCGGGCCGGTGCGCCGCTCGAGGTACGGCGCCATCGCCTTTGGCCAGCTCGCTGCGGCCATCGCGCGCTCCGCCTCGCTCATCTCGACCTGCGCAAGCTTCTCCGCCTCGGCGAACGTGGCCGCCGAGACCGGTGGCCCGACCGCCGGCGCGGTGCCGAAGGTCGGCGGTGCACCGGCCAGTGCGCCACCCGGCGTACCTGCCGAACTGGCCACTGGTTTTTCGCCCTGGTTTCGACACGCCGCGGCGACGCCGATCAGGCCAAGCGGTGCACGAATGAGAAATTGTCTGCGCGAATTCATATCGCTCGCTCCGTGTCTGCAGTTCGTCGCCACAGATTGTACGAACCGGATACGCGCGCGGATAGGCCAACTGGGTCGAAAACGGGTCGGAAGATCCACAGCGAAAGCGGGCCGCAAGACCCACGGGATGAGAGGCGCCTCTGACCGATGTGTGGGCGTGGTTCCTTTCAGCGCCGGCTTCCAACCAAACTGCACGCCGACTTGTCGAACCTGTTGGCCGCGTGTCGCGCCTGACCCTCGCGACCGCCGCCGTCGTACACGAATCCCTCGTTGGAGCACGCCGATGGACCGATTCTGGCCTGACCTGCGCCATGGGGTGCGCGCCCTGAGGCGCGCCCCGGCCTTCACGCTCGTTGCCGTGCTCACGCTTGCCC
>JBOHTE010000535.1:0-1835 GCA_050733555.1 Gemmatimonadaceae bacterium
CCGCCAATGATGATGCCGATCGCCAGGACGACCAGGACGATGACGCCAATCACCAGGCATCCGGCCGTCCGGTCCGCGTGCCCCTGCTGCGCCGCTGTGAGCGCCACGTCGCTGTGCCGGGAGTGAAAGCCGCTGTGCGTCCCCGATTGCGAGGTGTAGTAGAGTCCCGTGCCCGGAAGCCCAATCGTCCGTCGCACCCCGCGCGGACCCACCGTCCAGTGAAATCCCTTCATGCCCATCGTCACGCTCGGCCCCGACTTCGAGATGTTGAGCGAGAGACCGGGGAAGATCCTGGCGCGCCGATAGAATCGAAAATAGCCCATGCCCGCCTACCCCATCGGTTCGAGACGTACGTCCGCCGCCGCGTCCTGCGCCGTCCACCAGCCGAGCGCCAGCAGTGCTGCCGCCAGTTGCGCCACGACCACCAGCGCGACGCAGCCGCGCCACCCCGTGCGCGCCCACGTCAGCCCCGGCACCAGTGCGCCGGCGCCGCCGCCGGCGTAGTACAAGGTGATGTAGAGCCCTGACGCCAGCGACCGGAGCGGTGCCGGCGCCGCCACGCGCAGGTAGCTCGTCGCGCACGACTGCGACACGAACGCCGCCGTGCACACGGTCGCGAGACCGAGCACCACCGCCGGCAGGATCGGAATCATCGTGAGCATCATCCCCGCGGCACCCGCGCCCAGCGACACCAGCAGTACGACGCGCGAGCCGGCCCGGTCAATCCAGCGGCCCGCGAATGGCGTGATGGTCGCGCCCACCAGATAGACGAGAAAGATCCCGCTCAGTGCGCCGGTCCCCAGCAGAAACGGCGCAGCCGACAGATAGAACGTCACGTACGTGAACGCCGCCACCAGCACGAACAGCAGGTTGAAGCCAATGATGTACGTGGCGATGAGCCGTGGATCGCGCATGGCCGCGCGGCGACCGGCTCGCGTGCCCTCATCGTGGCGCCGCGGCGTGAAGTGGCGCGACGGCGGCAGCCAGCGCTCGATGACCAGCGCACCGGCAAGCGTCACCGCGCCGAGCAGCACAAAGGCCTGGCGCCAGCCGACGAACGCCGTGACGACTCCCGCGAGCACGCGCCCGGTGAGTCCGCCGAGTGCGCTCCCCGCCACGAACGCGGCCATTCCGCTTCCCGCACCGCCGGCGCCCGCTTCCTCCGTGACGTACGCAATCGCAAGCACGTACACGCCGGGCACGGCCAGCCCCGCGAGAAAGCGCCAGGCAATCAGCTCCCCGAGTCCGTGCGCGGCGGCGGAAAAGAACGTCGGCAGCGACAGTGCCACGACGGATGCGACGATCACGCGCTTGCGGCTCGCGCGGTCGGCGAGCAGGCCGACGAATGGCGCGGCGAGCGCCACCGCCGCCATCGACGCGCTCACGGTGAGCCCGACGTGCGCCTCGGACGCGTGAAAGAGCCGCTCGAACATCGGCAGCAGCGGCTGCGTGGCGTACAGGTCGAAGAAGGTGCAGAAGCCGGCAAACGCAATCGCCAGCACTCCCGCGGTCGACAGACCGCGGCGTGTCGTCACGATAACGTGCTGCTCATCGACCCTGCGTCAATGCGATCCACGGACAGCGGCTCGGCGCGGCCATCCCACGCGCAGACGCCGTGTGATTCGTGGCGTGTGTCCCAGTAGATCTCGAGGCCATTTCCATCAGGATCGGCGAAGTACATCGCCCAACTGATGCCGTGATCCAGCGCGGCCACCGGCACACCGGCGCGGTCCAGCTCGTGATACGCCGCCGCGAATGCGTCGCCATCCGTCACCTGGAACGCCACGTGATGGAGACCGGTCGCCAGTCGCGGCGGTTTCGGCGCCCCTGCGCCC
>JBOHTE010000536.1:0-3303 GCA_050733555.1 Gemmatimonadaceae bacterium
GTGCAAGCTGCGCCACCGCGCGCAGACTGGCGAGTGGGTTGCGCAGTCCGTGCGCCACGGCCGCCGCCGTCTGACCAATGGACGCCAACCGCTCCGACTGCACGAGTTGCGATTGCGTCTGCTGCAACTGGGCGACCTTTGCTTCCAGTTCGCCGTTCAGCCGCACCAGGTCCGAGCGCGACTCGCGCAGCTTGTCCGTCATGCTCGCGAAGGTGCGGGCCAGATCGCCAACTTCTCCGGATGACTGCGTGTCGATGGGGTGATCGAGATTCCCTGCCCCCACCACCGACATTGCCGTCCGCAACTCGGTGATCGGGCGCGCGAGACCTTCAGCGATGAGCCACGAACCCACGAGTCCCGCCGCAAGCGCGAGCACGACGACCGCGACGAGCAGGCGGCTTTCGGTCCTGAGAATCTGCTCCAGGCGCGAGTACGCGCCCTGCACCGGCGACTCGCGCGCCCGCCGGTAGATGTAGCGGTTGAGGGCCGTGAGTTGCGGGAGCAGTCCGTCGCGCAGTCGGTCGCGCGCGAGCACGTACGCTGCTTCGTGCTGCCCCGAGTCATACAGCGAGAACACACGGAGCGCGACCGCATGGATCTGCGACTGGATCTCCTGTACGCTGTCCGCCAGCCCCTGTTCACTCGGCGCCAGCACGCCGCGCCAGCGCTGTTGCCAGTACCCAATGACCTCGCCGGTAACGTCGAATTCCTTGCGCGCGGAGGGATCCATGCCGCTCAGGAAGCGCCACACGATCTCGCTCTGATTGAACATGGCCGTCTCGAGCTCGGCGTAGATGCGCGTGCGCGCCATGCTCGCGCCGAGGTCTTCGAGCGCGTGACGCTGCGCGTACGTGCTGCGAATGGCTTCCGCTCCCACCAGCAGCGCGGGAATGACCATGAGCAGGAAGCCGAGCTGGAGCTTGCGGCGGAAGGTCATGAGGAAGGGAGCGCGGTTGCTGGTGACTGTCAGCTAGTAGCTAACAGCCGGACGCGCGAGGCGGCAAGGGAAATGCGCTATCAGGTGACCCTGCCCACTCCTGACGCCCAGGCGGATTCGAACCTTGGACGCGCAGCCGAATGGCGATTGGCCGGCGCGCACCGCGGCACCGTTGCCGTCGCCCCGCCGTCGCGATACTCTCCCTCATCTTCACCGAGAGCACAATGAGCCATCCCTTCCCGTCGCTCGCGCGGTCTCTCCGCGCCGCCACCTGCGCCGTGTGCCTCCCGCTCGTCGGCGGTTGTGCGTCCCAGACCGGCGCCACTGTCGCATCGGACTCGGCCGCCGCGGGGGGATCCCAGGTCGCGGCACCGCTTCCTCCAATCCGCCACGTCTTCGTCGTCGTTCTCGAAAACAAGAGCTTTGACAGGACGTTCGGCCAAGGCTCGGACGCGCCATACCTCGCCGACACGCTCGCCAGGCAGGGTGCGCTGCTCACGCAGTACCACGGCATCGGGCATTACAGCCTCGACAACTACATCGCGATCATCAGCGGCCAGGCACCCAACAAGCAGACCCAGGGCGACTGCGGCCGATTCGAGGATTTCGTGGAGACCGGCATGGCGCCGCATGAGCAGGTCGCGGGCACAGGCTGTGTCTTCCCCGCACACGTACTCAACATCGCGAATCAGCTCGAGCAGAAGGGACTTCGCTGGAAGGGGTACATGGAGGACATGGGCAACGATCCCACGCGCGAACCGGCCACCTGCGGTCACCCGCGTATCGGTGACCCGGACCGCACACAGGGCGCGCAGAAGGAGAGTGCGGGACACCCGCTCGACCAATACGCCACGAAACACAATCCCTTCATGTATTTCCATTCGATCATCGATGCGCCCTCGTGCGACAGCAACGTCGTCTCGTTCGCCACGCTCGAGTCGGATCTGGCGAGCGCCACGCCGATGGCCAACTACGTGTTCATCACGCCCAGCCTGTGCAGTGACGGCCACGACTCGCACTGCGTGAGCGGCAAGGCGGGCGGTCTCCCCGCGATCAACGAGTTCCTTCGCGTATGGGCGCCGCGCATTCTGGCATCGCCGTCATTCAAGGACGGCCTTCTCATCATCACCTTCGACGAGGCAGGGGCCAGCGACGCGAGCGCGTGTTGCAACGAGCAGCCCGGCCCGAATGCGGCGCGCCCTGGCGTCATTGGCCCGGGCGGCGGACGAATCGGCGCCGTACTCATCTCGCCGTTCATCGCGCCAGGCACCGTCTCCAAGGTGCCGTACAACCATTACTCCATGCTGCGCAGCGTGGAAGATCTGTTCGGACTCACGCCCTACCTGGGCTTCGCGGCTCAGGAGGGGCTGAGAACGTTCGGCAGCGACATCTTCAGGAAGAGTGGCTCACCGGCAAACTGACGACGTCGGGGAATGGGGAATCACTACTACGGGGAATGGGCAATCGGGAATGGGGAATGGTCCGCGCCCTGCCGCCGCGCCCGTGGGAATGGGCAATCTGCCTCTTCCCACCGCCCCGCCCTTGGGAATGGGCAATCGGGAATGGGGAATCGTGGGAATGGGGAGGCCGATTCCCCATGAAATCGGGCTGGGGTGACAGGGGGCGGATTGCCTTACCGATTCCCCATTCCCGATTGCCGATTCCCCAAGGGCGGGGAGGAGGAGCAGGGAGCTTTAACTACCCCCCGATGTACGACATCTCGACCTTCTTCCCCGCGAGCTGTGTCAGCCCGCTCCGGGCTTCGGAGTAATTGTCCGTACGCGCTCGCCAGATGCGCGCCATCGCGGCGGCCAGCTCCTCGTCCGTGCATCCGCCCCGCATCAGCGCCTTCAGATCATGCCCCGTCGTGGCAAAGAGGCACGTGTACAGCATGCCTTCCGTCGAGATGCGCGCCCGCGTACACGAATGGCAGAATGCCTGCGTCACGCTCGAGATCACACCAATCTCGCCGCTCCCATCCCGGTAGCGCCAGCGCGCCGACGTCTCGCCATTGTAGTTGGGCGCCACTTCCTCGAGCGGCAGCTCGGCGCTGATCCGGCGCACCACCTCGGCCGACGGCACCACCTCATCCATCTTCCAGCCGTTGGTCGTGCCGACATCCATGAATTCAATGAAGCGCAGAATGTATGGAGTCCCTTTGAAGTGTCGCGCCATGGGCAGAATGTCCTGATCGTTCCGGCCGCGCTTCACCACCATGTTGATCTTGATGACGCCGAACCCCGCCTCGTGCGCCGCGTCAACGGCACGCAGCACTCTGGCGACGGGAAAGTCCACATCGTTCATGCTCCGGAACGTCGCGTCATCGAGCGAATCGAGCGACACGGTCACCCGCTTCAGCCCGGCAT
>JBOHTE010000537.1:0-1069 GCA_050733555.1 Gemmatimonadaceae bacterium
CCCCAGGGGCAGCCCCAGGGGCTGCCCCATGCCCTTATAACACGGTCACGGGGTCCCGGTCCACGGCCAGCCGCAGCTCATGTGACGCCGGGACCGGGAAGTGCTCCAGCAGAAACCGTACGATCCGCGTGAGCGGGCCCGCCTGGGCACTCTTGATGAAGAGGTGCCAGCGCCACCGCCCCTTGATCCGCTCGATCGGACAGGGTGCCGCGCCCACGATCGTCACGCCGTCAATGCGCCGCTCGCGAATCAGTGTGCGCAGCCACGCGGCGGCATCGCATGCCAGCCGCAGCGTCGCCTCCTCGTTGGTGCCACTGCACACCACGTTCGCGAGTCGCACCACCGGTGGATACGCCGGCTCGTCGCGCGCCGGCATCTCCTCGCGCACGAACGCGTGATAGTCGTGCACCACCGCGCACTGCACGGCATGATGCCCCGGTACGCGCGTCTGGATGATCACCTCGCCTCCCTTCGGCCCGCGCCCTGCCCGTCCGGCCACCTGACTCAGGAGCTGAAAGCTCCGCTCCGATGCCCTGAAGTCGGGCAGGTTGATCCCGACGTCCGCATCCACCACACCAACGAGCGTGACGTTGGGAAAGTCGAGTCCTTTCGCGATCATCTGCGTGCCCAGCAGGATGTCCACTTCCCCGGCGCCCACGCGATCCAGAATCTCGGCGTGCGCCCACTTGCCGCCCGTCGTGTCCATGTCCATGCGGGCGACGCGCGCGTAGGGATAGCGCTCCACGAGCAGCCGCTCCATCTGCTGGGTGCCGAGCCCGCGCTGCCTCATGGGTGGACCGCCGCACCGCGGACACGTGCTCTGCAGCGGCTCCTCGTGCTGGCAGTAATGGCACACGAGCCGCTCGGGCGAGCGGTGATACGTGAGACTGATGCTGCAGTTGGGACACTCGCGCACGTCGCCGCACGACTCGCACTGCACGAACGACGCATACCCGCGACGATTCAGGAGGAGGATGCTCTGCTCGCCGCGCTGCAGTCGCTCGCCGATGGCCGCCTCGAGCGGCTCGCTGAACACCAGGCGAAACGCGGCGCGCGCGGCGTTCTCGCC
>JBOHTE010000538.1:0-13190 GCA_050733555.1 Gemmatimonadaceae bacterium
CCCCCTGCCGCCCCACCCCGATTTTATGGGGAATGGGGAATCGGCCTCCCCATTCCCCCTTCCCACGATTCCCCATTCCCGTTTGCCCATTTCCCGGGGAAGGGTAGCGGGGCGGGGAAAGGCCGCAACTACCGTCCCGCCCCCAGTGCCTCCGCCACGGCGTCAGCCAGATGAACGCGCACCGGCCCTTCCCGCGGATTGTCACGCGTCGGATCGACCCGATTCGTCAGCAGGACGATGAACAGGTCCTGCTGCGGATCGATCCAGATGGACGTCCCCGTGAAGCCAGTATGGCCGAACGCCCGATTCGACAGCAGGTGGCCCGCCGAGTTCGTTCCGTTGGGTACCTCCCACCCGAGCGCGCGATTGGAGAATGCCATGTTCTGGACGTGCGTGAAGGTATCGACCGCTGCGGCGCTCACGATACGCACCCCGCCCAGTTCGCCGCGATGCAGGTACATCTGCGCGAAGCGCGCCAGGTCGTGTGCACTGCTGAACAACCCCGCATGACCGGAGACGCCCCCCAGCGCGTACGCGTTCTCGTCGTGCACCTCACCGCGGATCAGGCGGCCGCGCCAAGGGTCGCGCTCCGTGGGCGCGATGCGCGAGAGCCAGGAGGCGGGTGGGCGGAACCGGGTCGATGTCATGCCGAGCGGCCCAAATACGTGGGCGGCGAGGTACTGATCGAGAGGTTGACCGCTGACTCGCTCCACGAGCTGGCCCAGCAGGATTGCGCCAAGGTCGCTGTACACCATGCGGATGCCGGGCACTGTGTCCAGCGGCGTCGCGTACACGAGCGCGATCGCCGCGGCGGGCGAGGTGGCCTCCTTGTACAACGGCCGCCACGCCGGGAGTCCGGACGAATGCGTGAGAAGATCGCGTACCGTGACCAGCTCCTTGTGCGGACCCGTGAATTCGGGCAGGTAGTGCTGCACGGGCTCGTCCAGCTTGATCAGCCCACGATCCCAGAGCTGCATCACCGCGGTCGTCGTGCCGATCACCTTGGTGAGGGACGCCAGATCCCAGAGCGTGTTCTCATCGGGAGTGGGCGACGGCGCCCAGTCCAGATGTCCGACGCCGCGACTCGCAAAGATCGCGTCGCTGTCGCCGACGATGGCGTACGCGCCGGGGTAGGCGCTGTCAGCCAGGCCGCGCCGCAGCACGCCCGCCACCGAATCGGCGATGGCGGCGCGAATGGAAGAAACGGGGGACGCGATCGTGGCGGCACCGGCACCAGCGCGCTGCTGCGCGCTCGCGCAGGCAGCCACGCCCAGCAGCAGCAGTGTCATGGGGAGGACGCGCGGCCGTGGCGCGGCCGGTGTATGTTCCAGCGTCATTGATTGGGAGCGACCGGGATGATGCATGGATGTGTACGGGCTGGTGGGGTCATGACGGTGGTGCTCGTGCTGGCGTGTGTCAGCGGTGCAGCCACGCCTGCAGCGGAAGCTGGCGGAGCGTTCGGGAGCGGACATGTGCGACCAGGGATATCTGTCCTCCTGACTGACAGCATAACTCTCATCGCGGGCAAACGCGTTGGCCTGCTCACCAACCAGACGGGCATCGATGAGAAGGGCCGCAGCGACATCGACCTCCTGTACCAGGCCAGCGAGCGGATGACGGGCGATGTCGCCGCACCAAAACTCACGGCGCTGTTCTCGCCGGAGCATGGCATCCGCGGTACGGAGGACCACACGAATCTGGCGAATGGGCGTGACGCGCGCACGGGTCTCCCCGTTTTTTCCCTGTACGGCGCCACGACGCTGCCACCGCCCGACAGCGTACTCGACCGGCTCGATGTCCTCGTCATTGACCTGCAGGACCTCGGGGCACGCCCGTGGACGTACGTGGCGTCCATGGTCTATGCGATGCGCAGTGCCGCGCGTCACGGGCTCCCGGTGCTCGTCCTCGACCGCCCCAATCCCATCACCGGCGTCCACGTGGAGGGTCCGCTGCTCGATAGCACCGTGGCGTATGCCGGCAGTCAGAGCGCCGCACGATCGGCCACCCCGACGTCGCTCTACCCGATCCCGTCGCGTCACGGTCTCACGATGGGCGAGCTCGCGCTGTGCTACAACGACGTGCTGCATCTCGGGGCCAACCTGCATGTGATTCCCATGCAGGGCTGGCGGCGCACCATGTGGTTCGACGACACCGGTCTCCCCTGGGTCCGACCGTCCCCGAACATGCCGTCGCTCGCGAGCGCCACGTTGTATCCCGGCGTGGTGTGGCTGGAGTCCACGAACGTGTCCGTGGGTCGCGGGACATCGGATGCCTTTCAGCATGTGGGTGCGCCGTGGCTCGACGCCCGAAAGGCCGTTGACCTGCTGAACGATCGCAACCTGCCGGGCGTACGCTTCGAGGCCGAACGATTCACGCCGCGCCATCCCACGGATGACAAGTATGGCGGCCGTGAGGTGCAGGGAATTCGCATCGTGATCACCGATCGGGAGCGGGTGCAGGCGACGCGTGTGGGCGCGGCGCTGATCTGGGCGATCGGTCGGACGAATGGAGATTCGCTCCGCATTCGCCTAAAATCGTTTAACCAGCTGGTTGGCATGCCCTCTGCGAGGGAGGCGTTGTTGAGCGGGGCGGATCCGGACAGTCTCATTGATGCGACGCTGCCCGCTGTCGTGCGGTTTCAGGAAGAGAGCAGGAAGTACTGGTTGTACAAGTAGGGAACAGCGGGCGCCGGCGGCGTGCTGCGGGGCGCTGCCACCGCAGGCTGCCGTTCCGCGACCCGGTGTTCGAGTTGCGCAGGCTCGTCGAGTACCCATTTTTCTCTTCAAGGAGATCTGCTCATGAAGACCTTTGTCGCGATCGCGCTCATGGTCGTGGTGGCGGGGTGCGGCCGCAAGGTGAAGGTGAATACCGCGCCGACGCCTGCGGCGGCGGCGGACGTCTCGTTCGAGGTATCGAACAATCTCACCCAGCCGGTGAACGTGTACGTGACGAGCGCTGGCGCGGACATTCTGGCGGGGCAGGTCGGTCCCAACAGCACGCAGGCACTCACGGCGCGCGGCGTGGCGTCGGGCAGCATGGTGACGCTCAAGGCGCGCACGGTTGACGGCACGCGGACCTACACGAAGGATGGCGTCTCGTTCACCAGCGGTTTGCGCTGGTCTGTCCCCTGAAGCGAGTTGCTCGCACCCGGACGATCTGGTAGTTTTCCGGGCTGGAGGAGTCCTCCAGCCCGTCGTGCGTTTCGGACGGCTGACCGTGCTTCGCTGGACGGCTGAAATGCGTGCGCGCGCTACCCCATGACTGTACTACCGGATTGGCTGACCGGTGGATATCTGCGGCTCATCGAGCCGGTCGCGGAGTGGCTGGTGCGCCGGGAGGTCCAGCCGAACACCATCACGACGATCGGCACGATCTGTTCGGTGGCCGGCGGAGTGATCTACGGCACGGGGCACATTCGCACGGCCGGGTGGTTTCTCGGCGTGACCGCGCTGTTCGATGTGCTGGATGGCATGGTAGCACGGCGCACGAATCGCAGCTCCACCTTCGGAGCGTTCTACGATTCCACGCTGGATCGGATCGCGGATGGATGTGTGCTGGGTGGCGTCGCCGTGTTCTTCGCCACCTGGAACAGCCGGGTGGGGACGGCGATGATGGTCGTCTGCCTGGCGGGAATGATCGGGACGTTCGTCACGTCCTACACCCGGGCGCGCGCCGAGGCGCTCGGGATCGACGCAAAGGTGGGGCTGCTCCAACGCCCCGAACGCGTCGTGCTGCTCTCGGCGCCGCAGGCGTTTTTCGGGCTCGCGCTCGGCGGGCTCGTGTTGATGGCAATCATCGTCTTGTTGACCCTTACTGCGTGGATCACCGCGGTGCAGCGTATCTCCACCGTCCGCCAGTCGGCGCGACGCGAACACGTGGGACGCGCACGCGCGGCGAGCGAGACGCCGACTCCGAGCCGATTGATCGGCGACGCTCCCGCTCCGCGCCCCATTGTCACAGGAGACTCATCACGTGCAGGCGTCTAACGCGGCCGGGAACCGGCAGGCTCCGCGACCGGCTGCCGGTCGGCTTGGTGTGCTCACGCCCGGCCTTGGTGCCGTGGCGACAACGTTCATGGCCGGTGTGGAGAGCGTGCGCCGCGGCCTCGCGCTTCCCATCGGCTCACTCACGCAGATGGCGACGATTCGCCTTGGGAAGCGCACGGACAATCGCGCACCCTACATCAAGGAGTTCGTGCCGCTCGCCGGGCTGGATGACCTGGTATTCGGCGCGTGGGACCCGATCCCCGATGACGCGTTGACGGCGGCGCGCAAGGCGGGAGTGCTCGAAGAAAAGCACATCGCGCCGCTCGCGGATTTCCTCGCGGCGATCAAGCCCATGCCCGCGGTGTTCGACAACAAGTACATCACGCGCATCACCGGCAGCAACGTCAAGAAGGGGAAAACGAAGCGCGATCTCGCCGAGCAACTGCGGCAGGACATCCGTGACTTCAAGGCCATGCACAAGCTCGACCGGCTGGTCATCGTCTGGTGCGCCTCGACCGAGATCTACATCAAGCCGGGCCCGCAACACGCCACGCTGGAACAGTTCGAGAAGGCCATGGAGCGCAACGACGACGCGATCGCGCCGTCCATGCTCTACGCGTACGCGGCGATCATGGAGGGAGTGCCCTTCGCGAATGGCGCGCCGAATCTCGCGGTGGATACGCCGGCGCTCATGCAGCTCGCGCACGACCGCGGCGTACCCATCGCCGGCAAGGACTTCAAGACCGGCCAGACCTGGATGAAGACGGTGATCGCGCCAGGGCTGAAGGCACGCATGCTCGGTCTGGCCGGCTGGTACTCCACGAACTTTCTGGGCAACCGCGACGGCGAAGTGCTCGACGATCCGGCGTCCTTCAAGACGAAGGAAGAGTCCAAGCTCAGTGTGCTCCACTCCATCCTGCAGCCGGAGCAGTATCCCGCGCTGTACAAGGACTTCACCCACGTCGTGCGGATCAACTACTATCCGCCGCGTGGCGACAACAAGGAAGGGTGGGACAACATCGACATCGTGGGCTGGATGGGCTACCCCATGCAGATCAAGATCAACTTCCTCTGCCGGGATTCCATTCTGGCCGCACCCATCGTCCTCGATCTGGCGTTGTTCATGGACTTCGCGCAGCGCGCCGGCATGAAGGGCGTGCAGGAGTGGCTCTCGTTCTACTTCAAGAGCCCCATGGCGGCGCCCGGGTTGCACCCGGAGCACGATCTGTTCATACAACAGACCAAGCTCAAGAATACACTGCGCTATCTGATGGGTGAGGAGCAGATCACGCACCTCGGAATGGAGTATTATCAATCATGAAACGCCTCCCGAGTCTGGCGCTGGCCGTCCTGATGGCTGTTGCCGCACTCTCGTGCGGCCCGTCGGATTCGGGAAAGTTCACCGACTACCGGGCGTTCACGGATCATTACCAGATCCGGGTTTCGGCGTTGCCCATGCCACCGCTCGCGCGCGAGCCGGCGCAGTTCAGGCTGGTGATCCGCGACAAGGACACACAGCAGCCCATCCAGGGTGGCGAAGGCATTCTCTACGCGGAAACACGCCAGGGCGTCAAGGCATGGGACAAACTCAAGCCCGGCGAGGAGCTGGGGACCTACACCGCCAAGCTCGACTTCATCGTATCCGGTGAGTGGGCGATGGGACTCCGATTCCGGCGCGACTCGACGCATGCCCTCGAGCAGGCCGACTGGATGCAGTCGGTGCTCCCCGACACCTCTTCGATCCCCTGAATCTTTCATGCGGCACTACTTTCGTACGCACATGCCGTCCGGTGAGGTGCTGGCCGCGGCGGATGCGTTCTTTCCCGCGTTGCAGCTCGCGCCCGCGCCTGGTGCGGATCGCGGTCACCGCTATGCCGGGCCACTCGGCGCCGTGACCATTGTCGCCTGGTCGGAAGGCGGACACTACGCGTTCGTCGAAGCGCACACGGATCAGCCCGGAGAGAGCCGGCTCGATCGCAACGTGAAGCGCTTTTTTGTGGCGCTGCACCGGATGGTCGATCCGGCGCATACGCTCACGCCGACCTACTGATGGCCGCACGAGCGTCCACGCGCCCTCGCGCGACCTCCCGCCCGGCGACGGCTGACGGACAACGCCCGTCCGCGATCCTCTCGCGGGAGCAGAAACTGGAGTTGTATTACTATATGCGCCTCACGCGCTCGCTCGAGGAGCGCCTGGTGAATCTCTATCGCCAGACGAAGGTCGTGGGCGGACTGTTCCGGTCACTGGGGCAGGAGGCGGATTCCGTCGGGAGCGCCTACGCGCTCGATCGCACGCGGGGCGACTTCCTGTCACCGCTCATCCGGAATCTCGGCTCGATGCTCGTGCAGGGTGCGAAACCCGTGGAGATCATCCGCCAGTACATGGCAAAGGGCGATTCCCCGACGCGCGGCCGCGAATTGAACATCCACTTCGGCGACACCGTGCGCGGATTTGTCGGTCAGATCTCGCATCTGGGCGACATGGTGCCCGTCATGACGGGAATCACGCTTTCATTCAAGATGCGCGCCGAGGAGCGGGTGGGTCTGGTCTACGTCGGTGATGGCGCGACGTCCACCGGCGCGTTCCATGAAGGCATCAACTTCGCGGCGGTGCAGCGCTGCCCCATGGTGGTCATTGTCGAGAACAACGGCTATGCGTACTCCACCCCGCTGAGCCGGCAGACCGCGGCCCGTGAGCTTCGCGACAAGGCGTTGGCGTATGGGATTCCCGGCGAACAGGCGGACGGCAACGACGTCCTCGCCACGTACGATGTCACACGACGCGCGGTGGATCGCGCGCGGCGCGGCGAGGGTGTCACGCTCATCGAGCTGATCACGTATCGTCGCAAGGGACACGCGGAGCACGACAACCAGTCGTACGTCCCCGAGGGAGAGATTCAGCGGTGGGAGATGGAGAACGATCCGCTCGATCGCTACATGGCCGTTCTCCTGGCCGAGGGCGTTGCCGCCGCGGAACTGGCGCGGATTGACGAGGGCATCCGGACGGAGATCGACGCGGCGACGGACGAGGCAGATGCCTCACCCATGCCGGAGCCGGACGATGCACTGCGTGGCGTCTACGCCGATCCCGCCCAGGTCGAGCCGCTCTGGTATCGGCGCGGGGTTTCCTCCCCGGTCGATGCGCACGAACGACCAGCGAGCTGGGGGACCTTCAATGGCTGAGACCACGTATCTCGAGGCGATCCGCCAGGCGCTGTTCGAGGAAATGGAGCGCGATGCCAACGTCTTCATGCTGGGCGAGGACATTGGCGCCTACGGCGGGGCGTTCAAGGTGACCGACGGATTGCTGGAGCGGTTCGGCGAGCAGCGCGTGATCGACACGCCCATTTCCGAGGCAGCGATCGTTGGTGCGGCGGCCGGCGCGGCGCACATGGGCATGCGTCCGGTGTGCGAGATGCAGTTCATTGACTTCATCTCCTGCGCCTACGACATGCTCACGAACTACGTCGCCACGGCGCGCTACCGCGCGTTCCTCCCATGCCCGATCGTGGTGCGTGGTCCGAGCGGCGGGTACGTGCGCGGTGGCCCGTTCCACTCGCAGAATCCGGAAGCCGCGTTTCTCCACACGCCCGGGCTCAAGATTGTCTACCCGGCCACGGCGGCCGACGCGAAGGGATTGCTCAAGTCCGCTATCCGCGATGACGATCCGGTGCTGTTCTTCGAGCACAAGTATCTCTATCGTCGCATCAAGGAGGATCTGCCGGACGGCGACCACCTGGTTCCCATTGGGAAGGCACGCCTTGCCCGGGAGGGCACCAGCCTGTCGATCATCACGTATGCGGCCACCGTGTGGAAGGCGCTCGAGGCGGCGGAGCAGCTCGAGAAGGAGGACGGCCTGTCCGTGGAAGTCCTCGATCTGCGGTCGTTGCAACCCATGGACGATGACGCCATCTTCGCGACGGTGAAGAAGACCAATCGCGTGATGATCGTACACGAGGACACGCGGACAGGTGGAGTCGCGGGCGAAGTGACCGCCCGCATCACCGAGAATGTCTTCGAGTGGCTGGACGCGCCCATTCTGCGCGTGACAGCGGCTGACGTACCGCTGCCCTATTCGCCGCCACTCGAGGACTTCGTGCTCCCGCAGACGTCGGATATCGTCACGGTAGCGCGGCGATTGGCGGGCTACTGATGGCGGCGGCGCGGCGTACGGGGAGCCCGCCGCTGGCCGTGGGGTGTCTGCTGGCGATTCCCGGGTTTTTTGGTGGCGGGATGATTGCGGTCGGGGTCGGAATGATGGTGGATGGACTGACACGGTGCGTGGCGCCGGCGGAGCTGCCGGTGTGTAACACGTTCGTGTATGTGCTGATCGGAGGATTGATCGGGGTTGTGCTCCTGCCCGGCGTCGCCATCTGGCTGATGCGGCGGAGGCGGCCCGGTGGGAATTCAGACAGGAGCTGATTCGTGGCGCGCATCGATGTGATCATGCCGCAGATGGGAGAGTCGATCGCGGAGGGAACACTGTCCCGGTGGCTCAAGAAAATCGGGGATCCCGTGAAGCGGGATGAGCCAATCTTCGAGATTTCCACGGACAAGGTGGATGCGGAGATTCCCGCGTCCTCCGCGGGAGTTCTGGCGGAAATACTGGTACAGGAAGGGCAGACGGTGCCCGTGCAGACGGTGGTGGCCCGGCTGGAGACCGAAGTGGGCGCGCTCGTCGCTGCAGCGGAACCGACAGCTCCGGCAGCGGCGCGGGGGGGCCACCCCGCGGTCGAATCTACTCCTGCGCCGCCTGCTGTATCGCATCCGGTTCCCGCAGCCCCATCCCATCCAGCGCCGGAGCGGGTTCGCGCTGCGGCCTCGGCCGGCAACGGCAGCTCCTTCGAGGCCCGCGTGCGCACGCGCAGTTCACCGCTCGTGCGCAAAATCGCCGCAGAACACGGGATCGAGCTCGGGAGCATGCAAGGCTCCGGTGTCGCCGGCCGCGTGACGAAACGGGACATCCTGCAGTTCATCGAGTCGGGCGCGCCGGCTCCCGTCACGCGCGGCGTGCCGCCGTCCATGCGTGCGCCCGCCGGCGTCGAGCCGCAGGGCCCTGCGCCGGAGCCGTGGCCGGGCGACGTCGTGGAGCCGATGTCCGTCATGCGCCAGCGCATCAGCGAGCACATGGTGCTCTCGCGGCGCACCTCCGCGCACGTCACGAGCTTCATGGAGCTGGATTTCACCCGCGTAGCCAGACTTCGCGCGAAGTATCGCGCGTCGTTCGAGGCCGCGAGTGGACTCAAGCTCACGTACATGCCATTCATTATCAAGGCGGTGGTGGATGCGCTCAAGGCATTCCCGGTGCTCAACGCATCGGTGGCCGGCAGCACCATCATCCTGCGCAAGCAGTACAACATTGGCGTCGCGGTGGCACTCGACTGGGGCCTGATCGTTCCGGTCATCAGGCACGCCGACGACCTCTCGCTCACCGGGATCACGCGCACGCTGAACGACCTCGCGAATCGTGCACGCCTCAAGAAACTTGATCCGGCGGAAGTGCAGGGTGGTACCTTCACCATCACCAATCCCGGCGTCTTCGGCTCGCTCATGGGGACGCCGATCATCAGCCAGCCGCAGGTGGCCATCCTGGGCGTCGGGACCATCGAGAAGCGGCCGCGCGTGATGACTGGTGCGGATGGTGAAGACACGATCGCGATCCGTACGTGCTCGTATTTTTCGATCTCGTTCGACCACCGCATCGTGGATGGCGCGGTGGCGGATCAGTTCCTCGCCTTCGTCAAGAAGGGAATCGAATCCTTCCCCGAGACAGGACTCTGAGCATGGCGCGTGCGCTGACCATTCAACGCTCCATCGTTCCGATGAACGATCGCGCGAAATTTCTCCATTCGCTGCGCGCCAAGCGGGCGTACTACGCGAGCGCGAACTGCCGCTTCTGGGTGTTCGAGGAGGCGGATCTGGCGGGGGCGTTCATGGAGTTCGTCGAAGCGAACGACGCGCAGACGCTCGAACAGGCACAGCGCAAGGCGCCGCATCAGATCATGGATGCCATGCGCATTTACCGGGAAGTGGAGCTGGACTGATGCCGACACGCACCATCACCGTGAGAGGGAAGCGCTGGGAAGTGTTCCCATCGCAGCACGTGACATCGTACAGTCGTGACGAGTTCGCCCTGATCTTCCGCGCCGGCGAGGGCGCCGAGCGCGAAGTGCGCGTCACACGCTACTCGCCGCAGGGCGCACGCTGGCGCGACCAGTCGTTCGCCGAACTGTCGGACGCCGATCTCGGGCGTCTGCTCGAACAGTCTCAGCCTTCCTTCACCTCTCCCGAGGCGGGCTACAGCCGGTGACGCCGGGCGAAGGCACGGCCCGACGCGAGGTGGACCTCCACATGCACTCGACGGCCTCCGACGGTTCGCGACCGCCAGCCGAGGTCGTCGCCGCTGCCGCGCATGCGGGACTCGTCGCCATCGCGCTCACCGATCACGATTCGGTCGCCGGCATGGAGGAGGCGCGCGCGGCCGGTGAGCGGCTGGGCATTCGCGTGATCGCCGGTATGGAATTGAGCGCACACGACGACACGGGGGAGGTGCATGTGCTGGCGTTGCACCTGTCGCGGCTGTCGGACGTGGAGGAGGCGCTGGCGGCGCTGCGAGACGCGCGCCGGCTGCGTGCGCACCAGATCGTGGAGCGACTCAACGCACTCGGCATTCCGATCGCGATGCAGGAGGTGCTGGACCAGGCAGGACCGGGCGCGATTGGACGCCCGCATGTGGCGCGGGCCCTGATCGCGAGTGGTTGGGCAAAGGATCTGCGCGACGCATTCGACCGGCTGCTGGGTGCCGGGCGGCCGGCGTTCGTGGAAAAGCAACACGTGAGCATCGCCGACGCCGTTCGCCTCGCCCATCGTGCGGGAGGCATCGCGGTGCTGGCGCACCCGGGACCGGCCGGCACACGCAGCAGATTGGTGGAGCTTCGGGCGCTGGGACTGGATGGCGTGGAAGTCCGGCACCCCGGTCACAATGCCGAGACGATCGCGCGACTTGGCACGCTGGCCGAACAGTTGGATCTTGTTCCCAGCGGCGGGTCAGACTGGCATGGCGCAATGGAGGGGACGCGGACGATCGGCTGCATGCATGTGCCCGAAGAGTGGCTCGTCCGCCAGGAGGCGCACGTGCGGGCCGCTCGCCAGCGGGTCGCGTGAGGTCGCGTCGGCGGATCGGGGCCCGGGTCGTCCGCTGATGGATCCGCGTGGGCGGGTGGCGCTGGTCACGGGCGGTGCGGTGCGCGTCGGTCGCGCCCTTGCCCTCGCGCTCGCCGAGCGCGGTGCCCGCCTCGCCATTCACTACCACGCATCCGCCGCGGAGGCCCGGGACGTGGTGCGCGACGCGCAGGCAATGGGTGCCGACGCCTGGGCGGTCCAGGCTGATCTGGCTCATCCCGACGCGCCGGATGCGCTCGTGGATGCCGTGGCCGCGCACTTCGGTGCACTCGACGTGCTCGTGAATTCAGCGGCCATCATGTGGCGTACTCCACTGGCGGAGATCACCGTGGAGCAGTGGGATGCGATGTTCGCGCTCAATCTGCGCGCTCCCTTCTTCTGCGCGCGCGCGGCGGCCCGCGTGATGGGAGAACGTGGTGGCGTCATCGTCAACATTGCCGACCTGGCCGGTCTCGAATCCTGGTCCGCGTACATTCCACACGGCACCAGCAAGGCCGGGGTCATTCACATGACGCGAGCGCTGGCGCACGTGCTCGCGCCGAAAATCCGTGTCAACGCCATCGCGCCGGGCACCGTCCTGCTGCCCGCGGACTGGGATGCGGACGCCGCTGCGCATCTCGTGCGAACGACTCCTCTGCGGCGACTGGGAGAGCCGGCGGATGTCTCGCGTGCGCTGCTGTATCTGATCGAGGCGGACTATGTGACGGGCGAGGTCCTCGTCGTGGACGGCGGGCGAAGCGTCCGCTGAGCCGCTGCGGCTGGTTATCTTTTCCCCATGCAGGACTACGGGACGATCGTGGTGGTGGGCGGCGGCTGCTACGGCTCGTATTATGTCCAGCAGCTGGCGCGAGCCAGACAGGCGGGCGCGCTGGGTTTCTCGCGATTGCTGGTGGTGGATCGCGATCCCGACTGCCGCGTCGCGCAGGCGTTGTGCAGGTCCGACGGC
Organism: Gemmatimonadaceae bacterium; assembly: GCA_050733555.1. Taxonomy (GTDB): domain Bacteria; phylum Gemmatimonadota; class Gemmatimonadetes; order Gemmatimonadales; family Gemmatimonadaceae; genus JADGGM01. Next base: position 12,115 of record JBOHTE010000538.1, read on the forward strand.
GCGCTTCGCGAACTGGCAGACGCGATGGCTGTCGTCACGCGGGACTGGACCGGTTTTTTTGGCGAGTATCTCGCCCGCGCGGCAGAGACGGCCGATGCTACCGCGGATGCCATTGTGCCGTCGCCGCTCATGCCGCACCTCATGTATGAGTGGCTGCTCACGCGCGCACGAGAGCGTTGGCCCGATCGGCCGGTCCACACGAACGCCCTGGGGCGCGAGTCCGCCATTCCATGGCAGCGTCGGGCGCCGGACGGGACCGAGTACGTGAGCTTCGCCGAATGGATGTGCCCAATCAACTGTATCGAGCCGGCCATGTGTCCCGCGATTCACGGGCCGCGCAGCTGGAGTCTCCCCCCGGCGGTGCGCGCTTACGTGGCCGCCGAGCGCGCGCGCGGACGGAACCTCGCCGGACCGGTGGTCGTTCATTGTACGCATCGCGCATTCGGTGTGGGAATGTTCGATACGCGTGATGTCGTAGCGGGAGACCGCCTGGTTGCCGAAGTCGGGGAACGTACGCCGGTGGAAGTGCTCATCGGCACGATGTCGCACTGTCATGGTGCGCTCAACGTTCTGGCGATCGACGCCGGACCGTCTGCGCCGTGAGCATCTGATCTACACCTTTCGCCGAATCCGGACATGCCGAACCCCGAAACCGTCGTCATTGTTGGCAGCGGCCCCGCTGCGTGGACGGCCGCCATCTACGCGGCTCGCGCCAACCTCAATCCGCTGGTGTACGAGGGGGAATCCACGCGTGAAATGATTCCGGGTGGCCAGCTCATGTTCACCACGGACATCGAGAACTTTCCCGGCTTCCCCGAAGGCATGGGGGGACAGGAGCTCATGACCCGCATGCGGGAGCAGGCGCTGCGATTCGGAGCGCGCGTGGTGTCCGAGGCGTTCACGACTGTGGATTTCACGCGGCACCCGCACGTGCTCACCGCGAGCGATGGAACGCAGGTCGAGGCGCTCACCGTCATCATTGCGACGGGGGCGCGCGCGAACTGGCTCGGGCTGCACAACGAGGAGCGGCTCGCGCGGACCGGCGGCGGCGTGTCGGCGTGCGCGGTGTGCGATGG
>JBOHTE010000539.1:0-13634 GCA_050733555.1 Gemmatimonadaceae bacterium
TCGCCGCGCGCCGTTTCCTCGATGAACTGTTCGACTTCCGGCGGGAGCTGGATGTCGCTCATGGCGTGCTCTCCGACGGCGGTCGCGGTGTACCCGGCGGCGGCGTCACGGGCGGCACGGGCGGCACGGGCGGCGCCGCCCGTGCCGTCGTATCGCGCCGCGTCGTGTCCGCCGGCGTCCTGGGCAGTGGATCCAGATACACGCCGGCGGCCTTGCCGACGATGTTGACGTTCTGCACCTCGCGATCCGCGAAGTTCACCGTGATCTGCTCGCCCCGCACGTAGTTCATGGCGGGACTCACCGCCGCCGTGTCCCTGGGCGCGATCTGATAGAATGAACTGGCGTCGCCGCTCGAGCGGAGCTCATGCAGTTGCGGTTGCGAGGCGGTGTCGCCCGCCGGCCGGGCCGTGGTATCGAAGAACGCAAAGATGGTGTCTCCTCGCAGCCAGTCATGCTCCGCGGTGTGCACCCGTGTCGTATCCGGCACACTCTGCGCGAATGCCTGGCGCAGCGCCCGGATTTCGCGCAGGTGCTGGTCGGGCATGTGGACGTCGAGCGAATCGGCAACGATGTCATAGGTCGGATTGGTTGCGCGCGCGCGGGATTTCCCCCAGCCATTCACCTGCTGCAGGCGGCCGTCGGCCATGGCAAACTGCAGGGTGTCGGCCGTGAGCGTCGCGTCCTTGCTCACCCCGCGCGCCGACCCCTGCGCCAGCACACGGTCCAGCAGCCGGTTGTGGCCGTACAGATCAATAACCGTACCCGTGAGCACGAAGGGCCGGTCGCCGCGCGCCGTGATGCTCGGCTTGCGCATCAGACGCGCGTATTCCTGCCCGCTATCCATCCATGCCGAGTCGCCGCGCGCGATCACATCAGGCCGTGTGATCTCCACCTGGCCGGACGCATACACCAGGGTGTCTCCCTGCATGTTAACCGTGTTCGCGATGACCGTCATGGGCTCCGCCGACTTCCCGGTCGAATCCTTCTCGACCACCTTGATGGTCGGACGTCCCGGCGCCGTCATGCTGGCGACGTCGCGAATGCCGGCCACGGCGCGCAGGTACTGCACCTGCGGCCCGTCGAGCGTCGTGCCCGACGGGAGCCGTGTGTGCACGTTGCCCTGTGCTTCCAGTCGTTCGTCCGCCATGTAGTAGTCCGCCAGGTCCGAGTCGAGCGTCAGCCGCGGCTCGGTATAGTGGACGTGGCCGATCAGGTGCAACAACCGTGAGTCCCCGTAATACTCGGCGCTGTCCGCCACCAAGGTCATGCCCTGCGCGGGACAGTGCGCGATCACACCGCCGCCGATGAAGCTGTTGAACTGCCCACTGGCCTGCCGCGTGGACGTGACGCGCGGCGGGCTCGTGGTGTCACGCGCGGAAAAGGTCAGGCGACACTGACCGGTCGGCGCGGGTGGCGCGCCAGGCTGCTGCGCCGACAGCCCGACCGTCGCCATCAGCAGCAGGGTGGCGGGCGCCAGAATCCTCACGGCGAACTCCCGGGCAGGGTGAACGTGCCGCTCCCCGTCATGACGCGCTTCACGGTGAAGTTCGTCAGTTCGGGGTCGGACACGAAGCCGACGCCGCGCACCTGCCGGTCAGGTTCCGTCAGGACGAACGCGCTGTCGCTGCTCACCTGATTCGTCTGCTGATTGTAGGTGAGTTCCTGCGTCGTGAGCCGCTTGCCATCGGTAGTGGTGACGAGCACGTCGTGGCGCGCCACCATCTGGCCGATCTGCACGCGGTACGTGCCCTGGAGCGAGGTGAGCACCGCGCTCTGCTGTCCGGTGCTGGTGTAGAACAGCGTCCGTTCGTTGCGAACTTCGATGCGCGAATTGCCGTCGAAAAAGTAGGCCGTATCCGCCTTGAGCTGCGCACGCAGGATGCCCTGGTTGGTGATCATGGTCGAGATGCCGAACATGACCTGGTCCGCCGAATCGGCCAGCGGGTTTGCCGCGGTGATCCTTGGCTCCGTTCCGCTATGGCACGCAGCCGCGACAATGGTGACCAGCGCCGCGAAGATTCCCGCCCGTCGCATCAGACAACTCCCGATCGCATCAGGTCGTGGAGATGCACCATGCCCACCATGCCGTTGTCGCCATCCACTACCGGCATGGCCATGATGCCGAATTGCTCCATCCGATAGACGACTGCACTCCCCAGTTCGTCCTCCCGCGAGAGCTTGGCGCTCCGGTTCATCACCTCGGTCACCGGTACGCCGAAGATATCGTGCTCGCGCTCCATGAGGCGTGTGAGATCGCCGGCTGTGATGACGCCGCGCACATGCCGCCCGGCATCCAGGATCGCAACCGTGCCGCGGCGCTTGGCGAGCAGCACGACCGCCTCCCGCATGGTGGCGGATTCATCCAGCACGGGCAGACTGTCGGTGACCATCACATCGCGCACCCGGGTGAGCAGTTTCTTGCCGATGGAGCCGCCAGGGTGCAGACGGGCAAAGTCCTCGCGACGGAACCCCTTGCGTTCCAGCAGCGTGACGGCGAGCGCGTCGCCCATCACGAGCGCTGCGGTGCTGCTCGTGGTGGGAGCCAGATCGTGTGGGCAGGCCTCCTCGCGCACCTGCGTATCCAGCACGATGTCCGCGCAGCGGCCCAGCGTGGATTCGCGGCAGCCGGTGAGGGCAATGATCTGTACCCCGAAGCGCCGCAACTGCTCCAGCATGGGGAACACTTCCTCCGTCTCACCGCTCTTCGAGAGCAGGATGGCGACGTCCTCCGGTCCGGCGATGCCGAGATCGCCGTGCACGCTCTCTACCGGGTGGAGGAAGACCGCCGGCGTGCCGGTCGATGTGAGTGTCGCGGCGATCTTGCGGGCAATGAGTCCGGACTTCCCCACGCCCGACACGATGATCCGCCCACGCGTGGCGGCCATGAGCTCCACGGCACGAGCGAATTCGCCGTCGAGGCGCTGCTCGAGCTCGCGCAGCGCCTCCCATTCCTGCCGCAGCACCCGCCGGCCCCGTTCCACGAGTTCAGCGCTCACCCGCTCACCTCCTCCGACAGCGAGCTGCGCGCAGTGACATAGTTCTCGACCACGCCTCGCCACTCATCGCGCGCGGTGAGGAGCAGTTCGGCGAACTCGCGAACCGCGCCGCGCCCGCCGCTCCGGGCGAGTTGAATCCGGCTGACGGCCTGAATTTCGGGCACGGCGTTGGCGACACACACGGGCAGGCCCACGCTGCGCAGGATCGCCAGATCGGGCACGTCGTCGCCAATGAAGGCGGCGTGCTCGGGCGCTACACCATGGCGCTCGAGGATGCGGCGGAACAGCGGGAGCTTTCGCGCCTGCGCATCCTGCACCACGTCATCCGCTTCGAGCTCCATCGCGCGCAGCCGGACGCTTTCGGATACACGCCCCGTGACGATGACGACCTTGATGCCCGCCGAGCGCATCAGGCGCACGCCAATGCCGTCCTGAATGTCGAAGCGCTTGAACTCGAGCGGAGCGCCACTCACGTCTCCGAGATAGATCCCGCCATCCGTCAGGACTCCGTCCACATCGAGCCCGACCAGCCGGATCTGACGCGCCTCCTCCCGTGTGATCAGCCCCGGCATGCGTGCCAGACCTCCACGGCGCGATCCACCAGATCGTCGAGCTGGTCGAGCGGGACCATGTTGGGTCCATCGCTGGGAGCGTGATCCGGATCGGGGTGCGTTTCCAGAAAGAGGGCGTCGGCGCCCGCGCCCACTGCCGCCAGCACGAGCGGCCGGATGAACTCGCGCGCGCCACCGCTCGCGCCGTGCTCGCCCTGCCCCGGGCGTTGTACGCTGTGCGTTCCGTCAAAGATCACCGGGACGCCGCAGGCGGCACGCAGGCGGCTGAAGGCGCGCATGTCCACCACGAGATCTCCATAGCCGAAAAATGTGCCGCGCTCGGTCACGGCGATGGATCCGGGTTCCGGGGCCGGCACCGGGGAACTCGAGCTCGAGGAAGACGGCCGTTCTCCTCGCGCACGGTTTGCCTGCGCGACCTTTTCCACGGCGCCGCGCATGCCTTCCGGATGCATCCACTGCCCCTTCTTGATGTTCACCGGCTTGCCCGTGGCGCCGGCGGCCTCCAGCAAATCGGTCTGGCGACAGAGAAACGCCGGAATCTGGAGCACGTCCACGACGCACGCGGCGTTCGCACACTGCTCCGGCAGGTGCACGTCGGTGAGAACCGGCAGCCCCGAGTGCGCGCGTACGCGGGCGAGGGCGTCCAGCCCGCCCATCAGACCAGGGCCGCGAGCCGCCGCGGCATTCGACCGGTTGGCCTTGTCGAAGCTTGCCTTGTAGATGACGCCGCCCGGCACCCGCTCGGCGAGCCGGGCGAGGTGATCCGCGATACGCAGATTGAGGGCGTCGTCTTCCACGACGCACGGCCCTGCGATGAGAAAGAGCTGGCCTGGAGCCAGACGGCCGGTCACCGGGACCCTACCGCCGACACCTGATGCACGGCGTCGCGCCCATCGCCGCGCGCGCGCCGGGCGCGCTGCGCCGCGGCCACGAAGCCGGCAAAGAGCGGATGCGGACGCGTCGGACGCGAGCGCAATTCCGGGTGGAACTGGCAGCCCACAAACCATGGGTGATCGGGAATTTCGATCACTTCCACGAGCGATCCGTCCGGCGACAGGCCGCTGAATACGACGCCGTGCTCCTCGAACAGGTCGCGATACGCGTTGGCGAATTCGTACCGGTGCCGGTGCCGCTCGCTGACATCCTGCACGCCGTACGCCTCTGCAGCCAGCGAGCCCTCCTTCAGGCGACAGGGATACGCGCCGAGCCGCATCGTCCCGCCCATGTCCGTCACGTGCTGTTGCGATTCCATCAGGGCGATGACGGGATTGGCGCAGTCGGGCGCGAACTCGCTCGAATGACTGTCATCCAGTCCGCACTTGTCACGCGCGAACTCGATCACGGCGGTCTGCATGCCGAGACAGATGCCGAAAAACGGCAGACCGCGTTCGCGTGCGTAGCGAATGGCCTCCATCATGCCGTCCACGCCGCGCACGCCGAAGCCGCCAGGAATGAGCAGTCCGTGCACGCCGGACAGAATTTCCTCGGTGCGTTCGGCCGACGTGAACAGATCACTCGACAGCCAGCGAATGTCCACGCCCGCATCGTTCGCGATGCCGCCGTGAATGAGCGCTTCATGGACGCTCTTGTAGCTGTCCACGAGGTCCGTGTATTTCCCCACGACGGCGATGCGCACGCGTTCGCTCGGCGCGATGACGCGCCCGACCATCGCGCGCCACGCCGACAGATCGGGTGCGTGCCCGCCCAGCCGCAGCCGCTGCACCACGCGGTCGTCGAGCCCCTGCTCGTGAAACGAGAGCGGAATCTCGTAGATGGTGGGGACGTCCCGGCTCTCGATGACGGAGCCGAAGTCCACGTTGCAGAAGAGGGCGATCTTGCGCTTCACATCTTCCGAGAGCGGGCGCTCGGTGCGGCAGATGAGCAGGTCAGGCTGGATTCCGATTTCCATGAGCTCGCGCACGGAATGCTGCGTCGGCTTGGTCTTCACTTCGCCGGCCGCCGAGATGAAGGGCACCAGCGTGAGGTGAATGAACACCGTGTTCTCGCGCCCGATCTCCTGGCGGAACTGCCGAATGGCTTCGAGAAACGGGAGCGACTCGATGTCGCCGACGGTCCCGCCAATTTCGACGATCACCACGTCGTTGTCCGGCGCGATCCGTTTCATGGACGCCTTGATTTCGTCGGTGATGTGCGGAATCACCTGCACGGTGGAGCCGAGATACTCGCCGCGGCGCTCCTTGCTGATCACGCTCAGGTAGATGCGTCCGGTGGTGACGTTGTTGGCCTGCGAGAGCGCGCGATCGATGAAGCGCTCGTAGTGGCCGAGATCAAGGTCGGTTTCCGCACCGTCATCGGTGACGAATACTTCGCCATGCTGAAACGGCGACATGGTGCCCGGGTCGACGTTGATGTATGGGTCGAACTTCATCATCGTGACCCGGAGCCCGCGCTCCACGAGCAGGCGGCCGAGCGACGCGGCGGCGATGCCCTTGCCGAGCGAGGACACAACGCCCCCGGTCACGAAGATGTATCTGGTGGTCTGGAGAGCTGGAGAGTTCGGCATCAGCGTGAGTCCGCGAGGAGGTCAGCCCAGCGCGCATTGGCGCGCGCCAGATCGTCTTCGGTGTCAATTCCATCCGATGGCGTGGCGTCAACAAGCGCCACGCCCATGTCCAGTCCTGCCGCAAGGGGTCGCAACTGCTCGAGCCGCTCGATCCGCTCGAGCGGATGTGCCGGCAGCGCGACCCATTGGGCGAGCGCCGCCGGAGTATACGCGTACACACCGAGATGGCGCTTCACGGCGCCGCGCAACAGCGCTTCGTCGTCCGGATCACGCAGGAACGGCACCGCCGCCCGCGAAAAATACAAGGCGCGACCGTCGTCGGCACAAATCACCTTGACGACGTGCGGCGAGTCGAGCACGGCGGGATCGGCGCACGCCGCGGCGGTGCCCAGCACGAAGCGGCCTTGCGTCACGATGGCGAGCGCACCACGCAGTGCGCCTTCCGGGACGAAGGGCTCATCACCCTGCACGTTCAACACAAAGTCGTAGGACGCGAATTCAGGGCGCGCCACCACTTCAGCGACGCGATCCGTTCCAGACGGGTGATGCTCCGCGGTCAGCACACACGCCGCGCCTGCCCTGTGCGCGGCTGCGGCGACGTCAGGATGGTCCGTGGCGATCACGCACCGGTCTGCGACGCCGAGCGCCATGACACGCTCCCACACCCGGATGACCAGCGGTTGGCCCGCGAGGAGACGCAGTGGCTTTCGGGGGAGCCGCGAGGCCCCGAGCCGTGCGGGAATGACCGCGAGCGTGCTCACGGCAGCTGAGTGGTCGCGTGCCGCTTAGCAAGATTCACGCCATTCAATATAGGCGCGACCTTCCTCCAAGGCGAGTGCCCGATTCAGCGTGCCGGAAGGACGAATCCCACGGCAAACGCGTCGCGATGGCTGGCGGGATCGAACGCGTAGTCGAGACGCAGCCAGGAGAGCGCGACGCGGGCAATCAGGTTCTGTTCGATGGTTGGAATATGCCCCACGCCGGCGGCGCCGAGGGCATCGCGAAAGGACAGCACGGGTACGCCGACCAACGGCAGCGTGAGCGCCGGCACAGGAACCTCATAAGCACTCTCCAGGTAGGCGAGCTCGTCACCGCGCATCGCGAGCACACCGAACGTGGGTAGTGTGCCAGCTCCGCCAAGGCCGCCCTGACGTTGCGGCGGCGCGCTGTCGCCGGCGGTGAGCAACAGGTGCATTCTGAACTCGAAGCCTTGCGTGCCGAAAGTGGGAAATGCAACGCGCGCGTTCACAGTGGCCTGGGTAAAGTGCTCGTCATTCGGCGTGCTCAGCGACTGCTCGAAGTCCAACCGTGCGGCAATCGCGACATCGCCGACGTGCAGTTCGGCGCGCCCGGCGGCCAAGGCCGATGTCAGCCGGCCATGCACTACAGGAGGGTTGAAGCGGCGCATGCCGTTCGCAGATTGCTGCCCCCAGATGCTCCACGGTCCACCGGCGCCAACGCTCCAGTCCCGCTCGGTACGCGCGCCAACGGACAGTCTCACGGTGCGGGTGTCCCGTTCCCACTGTCGTGTGACCTGGCCTTCCACGCGGTCGCCGCGCCAGTAGTCGCGATAGTCGCGCCCCGCCACGAGAACGGTGATGGAATTGCCCACGCCCGGAGAGATCCAACTGTCGTTTGTGAGCGTCGCGCGCCCGGCGAACAGGTGAGCGCTCCAGCCACCCTGCAGCTGGGCGGTGCCGTCGAGTGCCGGATCCACGGCGCCGAGGTCGCTGCGATAGGTCACCGCAGGTTCGAAGGTCAGGCGTCCTCCAGCCAGCGCGACGTGCGGGCCCCATGGCAGCGCGAGGCCGTCCACGCGTGTGTAGCCCGGCATGCGCACGCCGTAGATTCCCGGGAGCGACGCGAGCGACGGCCCCTTACGCGATGGCGCGCGAAAGTCGAGGACGATCGAATCACCGTCCTGCGCGATGTGGTAACGCGTGTTGCGAAACGATCGCCGGCCGCCGCGGACCACCGGCGTGCCAACGTCGTACACGCCGCCACCTATCGCGATCGCGCGTCCGTCGATCATCGCGCCCGACTGGAGAAACAGATTTCCGTTGACGACCACCACGTCACCGTGCACCGTGCTCGCGACGGTCGCGTCCGTGCCAATCACGACGACGGTGCGATCGAAAACCGAATCGCGAAAGAGCCGCGTGTTCCAGGCTTCGTGCCGTACGACGTACGGTGCCGCGAGCACGCTGTCGAGCACGGCCCCCGGAGGACCTGGTGCATGGTGTTGGGTCGAGACGACGGGCTGCTGCGCGGCGAGCGGCGCACCGAGCAGCGCGACGAACCAGCAGGCACGTCTCAACATCCGGCCAGCGTGAGAAAGTTCATGAGCAGCTGCCTGCCGTGCTGCGTCAGGATGGATTCCGGGTGAAACTGGACGCCCCATACCGGGTGCTCGCGGTGGCGCAACGCTTGAATCTCGGTCGAGTCATCCTGGGTCGTGGCGAGGATTTCAAGGGTGGACGGCAGCGACGCCCGCTCGACGATGAGCGAATGGTAGCGCATCACTTCGAGCGGCGATGGGACATCCCGGAAGAGCCCGTCGCCGTTGTGCTCGATGCGCGACGTCTTGCCGTGCATCACGCGTCCGGCGCGAATCACCTGTCCGCCGTATGCCTCACCGATGGCCTGATGCCCGAGACAGACACCGAGTATGGGAATCTGTCCACCCCAGCGCCGGATGAGCGGCACCGTGATGCCCGCTTCCCGCGGTGTGCAGGGTCCGGGTGAGAGGATGATCGCGCCTGGCGCAAGCGAGCCGATCTCCTCGACGGTGATCGCGTCATTGCGCCGGACAACGGGCTCGCGGCCGAGCTCGCCCAGATACTGCACCAGGTTGTAGGTGAAGGAATCGTAGTTGTCTACCACCAGCAGCATGGTCAGTCTCCCGGGTCACCCGCGCGGGTGAAACTGCTTGTGTACGGAACGCAGGTACTCGCGGTCCACGTGCGCGTAGATCTGCGTGGTGGAGATATCCGCATGACCCAGCATTTCCTGCACCGCGCGCAGATCGGCACCGCCTTCGAGCAGGTGCGTCGCAAAGGTATGGCGCAGCGTGTGTGGCGTCACATGGCGTGCAATGCCGGCCAGCTCCACGTACTTGCGCAGAATCTTCCACGCGCCCATTCGGGAGAGCGGGGTGCCGCGCGCGTTGAGGAAGAGCGCCCCCTTCCCCGCTCCGCGTTCGAGTCGCGGGCGCAACTCGCGCTGATACACCGCGACTGCACCGATCGCGCTCCGGCCGATCGGCACGAGCCGCTCCTTGCTGCCCTTGCCAAATACGCGGATCAGCGCGTCGTTCAGCATCACATCCTTGAGTCCGAGAGTGATCCACTCCGAGACGCGCAATCCCGCGCCGTAGGCCAGTTCCAGCAGCGCGCGATCGCGGAAGGCGAGCGGCTCATCCAGCGTGACGGCCGCCAGCAGCCGCTCCACCTCGGCCACCGTGAGGACATCCGGCAGCGTGAGCCACTTCTTCGGCGTTTCCAGCCGCTCGCTCGGGTCGCGCACGGCGTGACCTTCGGCGATGAGAAAACGGTAGTACGTGCGAATCGCCGATACGTTGCGGCGGATGGACGATGGCGCGAGTCCGAGATCCTTGAGATGGTAGATGTACTCGCGCAGCATGCGGGGTGACGCCTCGGACGGCGTGGGCGTCCCTTTGGTCCGGATGTGCAGCGCGAAGCGCTCGAGGTCGCGGCCGTAGGCGTCGCGTGTGGTGCGCGCAGCGCCCTGCTCGAGCGTGAGAAAGTCGTGAAAACGCTCCAGCAGGAAGGCGCGGGCGATGTCATCGGGAATCACGGCTTGCGCACCCGGCGATACAGCAGCCACCCCGCCAGCAGAATGACGGTGAGCAGCGCAGCGACCAGCGCGGTGTCGCGCGAGAGTGCGAACAGTCGCTCACGCAGCAGTGTGACGTTGCGCCCCGCGTGATAGGCGACGATGGTCACAATGCCATACCAGATGGCCGACGCGCTGGCGATGGCGAGGAAGACGGGGAGCACCGGCATCCGCAACGCGCCGGCGAAGGGCGGGACGAGTGCCCGGGCGCCCGGCAGAAAGCGGCTGAGAAAGAGCGCGATGAGGCCATGCCGGTGATAGAGGGTTGCAATCCGGTCCGGCGCGCCGGTGCCACCGGAGCGTAGCAGCCGATTCTGCAGACGCGTGCCGCTGACGCGATACCCGATCGCGTACACCAGCATCGCGCCGCTCACATTGCCGGCCCAGATGGCGAGAAAGACTCCCAGCAGGAGGGCGCGACCGCGTGCCGCGAGAAAGGCGCCGAACGCCACGATGGTGTCGGATGGCAGAGGCGGAAACACGTTTTCGAGGGCGGCCGTGAGCGCCATGGCGCCATACAACGCGAGCGGAGGAAGGGATGTGACCCAGGCGAGCACGCGCTCCATGGCTCAGGTGGCCGCAGCACGCGCGATGGTGGCAATCGCGATGCACGCAATGCCCTCCGCGCGGCCGATCCAACCCATGCCCTCGTTGCTCTTGCCCTTGATACTGATGTCTCCCGCGTCCATGCCAAGCACCGGCGCGAGCGCCGCGCGCATGGCGGCGCGGTAGGGACCGATGCGCGGCTGCTCCGCGACGACCACGACATCCACGTTGCGTGCCGCCCATCCCATGGCGTGCAGCACGGCGACTGCGTGGCGCAGCATGTCGAGCGAGTCACGTCCACGGTTGGCGGGGTCGGAGTCAGGGAACAGCGTGCCAATGTCATCCGCGCCTGCTGCACCAAGCAGCGCATCGGTAATCGCGTGCGCGACCGCATCGCCGTCGGAGTGGCCCTCGAGCGCGTGGTCGTGTGGAATGCGCACGCCACCAAGTCGCACGGCGTCGCCCGGCGCGAAGCGGTGCGAATCGTAGCCGATTCCCGTGCGGACGGAGACGCTCAGGCTGCGGCGCTCCCCGGCGCAATGATCGAGTAATCCTGCCGGCGGCGCGCCGGAGTGAATCCCGCGTCCCGGATCAGCCGCTCCATCTCCGCTGTCGTCGTGCGATGCGTGGTGTTCGCCGCCGACACGACATTCTCCTCGATCATGAGCGACCCGAAGTCGTTACAGCCGAAGTTCAAGGCAATCTGCCCCACCTTCATCCCCATGGTCACCCAGCTCGCCTGCAGATTGGGCACATTGTCCAGGACGATGCGCGCCATGGCGACGGTGCGCAGGTAGTCCACCGCATCCGTCTTCGGCTGCTGCGACATCGTCGGCGTGTTCTCCGGCTGCAGCGGCCAGCAGATGAACGCCGTGAAGCCGTGCGTCCGCGACTGCAGTTCGCGAACGCGCTCGACGTGTTCGATGCGCTCGGCCAGTGTCTCACCCAGCCCGTACATCATGGTGACCGAGGTCTTCATCCCTTCCTGATGCGCGATCTCCATGATCTCCAGCCACCGGTCGGCACCCGCTTTCTTCCTCGCCACGAGATCACGCACGCGCTGCACGAGAATTTCGCCGCCGCCGCCGGGAATGGAATCCAGCCCCGCCTGCATCAGTTCGCGGATGACGTCGCGCGCGTCCATGCGGAACAGCTTGGCGAAGAAATCCACCTCGCTCGGCGAGAACCCATGAATGTGAATGGGATGATTCTGCTTGATGTACCTGAGCAGTTCGAGATACCAGGCGAACGGGATGTAGGGATTGTGGCCACCCTGCATGAGGATCTGCACGGCGCCGAGGGCCTTGGCCTCGTCAATCTTGGCGCCAATCTCCTCGTACGTATGCGTATACCCTTCCCCGTCCTTGGGCCGGCGGTAAAACGCGCAAAACCCGCAATCCGCGACACAGACGTTCGTGTAGTTGATGTTGCGATCCACGATGTACGTCACGATGTCGTTCGCGTGCTGCGCACGTCGTACGCGGTTGGCTTCCGCCCCCAGCTCGAGGAGCGGCGCATTGGTATAGAAGTCAAGCAGATCGCGCATGATGGTCAGGCCGCTGGAAGAAAGGCGAGAGAGCCGCCCGGTACCTCGCCCGCCAGCTCGAGGCGGCGGAAAAAATCCGTGAGCCCCGCGAGGTGGGCATATGCCAGCCGATAGTCGAGTCCCGAAAAATATTCGACGCACACGTGGCGCGCGACACCGGTCGCCGCGGCCGCCTGTGCCGCCAGCTCGTCGAGATGCCGCACGCCCCAGTCCCGCGATTCGATGAGCCGGGCATGCACGTCCAGCGCCGCGCGCACGGGGGTGTCCCGCTGCGCCACCCACACCGCGAAGACGAAGGGCAGTCCGGTCCAGCGCTTCCATTCCTCGCCGAGATCATAGACGTAGCGGTACGGAGCAGCCGACGCGGCGGCCGGCGCCCCGGCCAGCGTATTGTGGCGCGGCCGCACCGAGGCGCCCAGCACGAGGGCAGCATCACCGATCACGAGGCGCGCGTCGTGCGGCTCATCGTGAAAACTGCCCACATCCGACAGTTCGGCATCCCCCGCCGCGAGGTGAGGCGCGACGCGCCACACGTTCCGGAACAGCAGGCGCAGCAGGGCGACGCTCGTCATTGAACTGCGCGAGAGGAGCACTTTCCCTCCGTCCAGCTCATCGACAGGGCGTCGGGAGAAGAGCAGCACACTCCGCACCGGCCCGTCGGAGGTGATGGCCAGGTCTGGCAGCAGCAGATACCGGCTCGCCGCGCGCGCGTACTCCACGGCGGACACCACGCTCACGTCGAGCTGTCCCGCTGCCATGAGCTGGTTCAGGCGGCTGGGTACGCCGTTCACCAGCGTACCATCCAGGCTCACTATGCCCCGGTCCACGGCACCGTACACCGGGTAGCAGTTGATGTAGGGGATGCGACCGATGCGCACGGCCTACGCCGCCGCGGTCGCTGGCACGCCGGCCTCGAAGGTGCGGATCACGTGGTAGAGCGAATCGCGCTCCACTGGCACCCGGCCCGCGCCGCGAATCAGCTTCAGGACATCGTCCACCGCCATCCCCTGCGCGGTATGCGCGCCGGCCTCGTGATAGATCTTCTCGCGGACCACGGTGCCTTCCAGATCATTCACGCCGAAGTGCAGCGAGAGCTGGGACACGAACGGCGTCACCATGATCCAGTGCGTCTTGATGTGATCGATGTTGTCGAGGAAGAGGCGGCCAACGGCGAGGTTGCGCAGGTCGTCATAGCCGGTGGTGGCGGTGCCGGTCCGGTGGAGCGTCTCGCCCAGCGCGTTGTTGTCCGGGTGGTACGCCAGCGGCACGTATGTCAGGAATCCGCCCGTCTCGTCCTGCAGGTCGCGCAGCATCCGCAGATGGTCCATCCGGTCTTCGATCGTCTCGACGTGTCCGTAGAGCATGGTGGCGTTGGACCGGATGCCAAGGCGGTGCGCCACGCGGTGGACGTTGATCCAGTCTTCGGCCGCCAGCTTGCGATCGGCGATGGTGGCCCGCACGCCCTTGGAGAAGACTTCCGCTCCGCCGCCGGGCAGCGTGTCCAGCCCGGCATCGCGCAGCGCGATGAGCGTGGCCTCGAGCGACATCTTCTCGATGCGGGCGATGTGGGCGATCTCGACGGCGGTGAGCGCCTT
>JBOHTE010000540.1:0-1023 GCA_050733555.1 Gemmatimonadaceae bacterium
GCGCTGTCCGTGGGACCGGCGGGGAAACGCTCTCGAACGGATTGGGGCATTCAGTTCTCCGCGTGGGGGTGGAAGGCACGACGGAGCAACCATTCGCCTGGTCGCGCTGTCGTACGGGTGAAGCAAGGGAGCTGGCTGGATCTGGATAGTGAGTGGCTGGGAAAACAGTCCGGGCGCGGCAACCATGTGCGTAAGGGATGTGACCCACCGGTAGAGGTGACCATCAAAGCGATGGCGAACCGGTTGCATGACCTGCTGGAACAGCGAGGTACGGCGAGAAAACGCAAGACACGACACGCGCGGGGCATCGGCGCGTTGTCGGTATAGTCGGGCGACTGGACTGCAGATGTAACCAACCATCTCCCGCGGGAGCGCAGCCACGAAGCGTGCGCGGGCCGGAGGCCTGCCCACAAGACTGGTCAGGACGTCAACAAAATATTCGGATTTTGTACAGCCGAACGCAACGGCAATTTGTCCAAACACGGGACAGAATGTTCTCCGGTGCACGATATTACCGGTAGCATCATTCGCTCCCGGAACAGCGCCAGCGCCTGCGTCTCTCCGCCTGTCCATAGCTCCTTGAGCGTGCGCCCGGTGAGCCGCCGCGCCAGCCGCCCAAGCGTCCGGCCGTGCACCCCGATCCCTTCCGCTACGTCAGTCCACGCAGCCGAGTGGTCCTTGAGTCCAATCGCGCGGACCACGAGCAGCCAGCCGAGAAAATCTTCCAGTCGCGGATCGTCCTCGTCCCGCATGATCCGCTTCCACTGATACCACAGCGTACCGCGCCCGCACTTGGCCAGCTGCGCGAGTTCCCCCACAGATCGAACGGGGATCTCGCTGCGGCACGCCACACTGAGCGCGTCGCGCAACCGGTTCGGGACGTGGGCCGCGGCTTCCATCTCGCCGGCAAGGTCTGTAAGTGACGGTCTGAATGTCGCGCGTCGGATCGCGGGCCAGAGTTCGCGGGAAACATCCCCGAGCCAGACGACCTCCTCCACGGGCACACCCCGCAGGCTGCGGGCG
>JBOHTE010000541.1:0-1865 GCA_050733555.1 Gemmatimonadaceae bacterium
GTGCACCTCGCCCTCGTACGTCCAGTCACCCCCGCTGCCCTTGCTCGCTCGTCCACGAAAGCGCTCCTGAACCAACGCGCGAACGAGTTTGCGCAGCGCCGGTGCCTTCGCACCGGCGACTGACGACGCGTATTCCTCCATCATTCGATACCAGTCATTGGGAGGCGGCTCGCCGGTCTTCCGTCTCATGGTCGCCTGGGCGCGATACAGCCGTAGCAGCGGCACCGGCGTGTACCAATACCGATCGCGCTGATTGCCGTTCACCATCTCTTGCGCCCACTTCCTCCATGCGGGGTTCGATCGCAGCGCCGATGCGGGGTCGAAGTCGCCGAACGTGCGTTCGTCGTGCGCTGCATCCTCGTTCGCGCCATGCATTGCGTCACCTCGCTCCGGTAGCTCTGATCCGCGGAGCGTGTGCACCCCCCAGAGAGTCGATGCGTTCGCCAGTGCGATCTGCTCCGCGGTGTCGAGGGCTCGATAGTAGTCGAGGAAGTGGCGAACGTGCATGTCGGGCACGCGGCTGAGGCGGGCGAACCCGGTAGCAGCTTCCGCGTCGAACTCCGCGCGAAGAAATTGATGGATGCGATCGAGATTAGTCATCGGTGTGCCAACGGATTGAACCCAAGCCGCTGCCGATCAGCATTCGTTGACCAGGCAGCGGGCCGATCTCGCCTCAGTGCGCCTGGCGGAGTTGAATGACATTCACGACCGCCGTCAGCGTGAAGAACCCGGTGGCGAAGTTGTCGAGCAGCGTGCCGTCGATGTCGAAGATGGCGAGGTTCACCAGTGGGTCCTCAGACGATGGCTGTTCGCTAACCGGCGCTCGCGCTCCGCTGCGGACGAGTCAACGCTCGACCAGGTTGCTCGGCTGAGAATTCGAGGATTTGAGGCGCTGCGCGATTGAAGTCGCTGAACCGGATTCACGTCGGCCGGACGCGGAAATAGGTGATGCCCGGCCACGACGCACGCGGCGGGCCGTCCGGCCACGCCGCGAAGTAGGTCTCCTGGATCCGCTCCAGCTCCACTCCGACCGGTTCGTCCGCGATCCCTTCGAACTGAACGGTGCGTTCATCGCCGGCCACCCACCCGCCGAGCACTTCGTCGCCCGCGTGTCGAAGATGATTTCGAATCGGAAGGTGTCATGGACGGCGTCGATGGCGGCGCGGGGGGCGAACGTCGGAGGCACGGTGCGGTCGAACACAATAGTGCGACAGGGCGGCGGATTCAATCACGCAGCTGATAGCCTCAGCGATCCGTTGGATGGCTGCGTTCGCGATCAGTGGAGTCCCATGTCTTGCGAGAAGGGAGAGTCGAGCGTGTGCCGAGACATGTCGACGCCGGTTTCCTCGACGAGGATGCGCAAGAAGACATTCTCGATCTCACGCCGTGTCCAACCGCCGCGGGCGCCCAACAAAATGCGAGCGCAGCGAGCTACCGCAATCGCCCGTCGGCTTCGGTACAGCCCGGGTACATGGGTAACAGAATTGTCCGGGAACATGGGTAACACTCTAACCTGCATGCCAGAACTCGAAGCTGCGAGGGCTGGATGCCGTGAAAGGAGAGGAGACCCATGGAAGAACGGCTGCAATTCGTGCGCGACGCACTCAGAGATCGGTTTACCTGAGCGAGCTGTGCGCGCGCTACGGCGTGAGCCGCGGTATCGGCGACAAATGGCTCGCCCGCTACGACAGCGAGGGCCGGTGCGGCCTGGCGGACCGGAGCCGCGCGCCCCGAATGACTTGTGGACGGCGGACTTCAGGGGCCAGGTCCGCACCGGCGACCGGGTCTATTGCTATGCGCTCACCATCGCGGACCAGCACACCGGACTTCTGCTGGCATGTCGCGGGCTCCTCTCGACACAGACG
>JBOHTE010000542.1:0-1009 GCA_050733555.1 Gemmatimonadaceae bacterium
TCGGCGTGCGCTACGCGTTGCACGTCGGCGGGCCCGCCGAGCTGGTGGGGCGCCTCGCGCGCGCCTCGTCCTCACGCACGGTGCTGGACCCGAACCAACCGGATGACGCGCGGGACCTCGGCACCACGTCGCAGGCGATCTACCTGGCCGACGTGGGCATCACGCTCAACCTCACGGGCCAGAAGAGCTATCGCCATTTTGTGCCGACGGCGGGGTTCGGACTGGGCATCGCGAGCGGCAGCTCGAAGCCCGACGCCAGTGGCTACAAATTCGCGAATCCGTTCTCGATCAACGGTTCCGTGGGGCTGCGGTTCGTGCCAGGCGGCAACATCTCGGTGCGCGCGGAGCTGACGGACTACATGTTCCAGCTCCACTATCCCAACTCGTTCTTCGTGGCGCCGCCGGGAAGCACGCCCATCCTGGCGCCCAACGCGGGCGACAATCAGTGGACGCACAATCTCGTGGTGACGTTCGGCGTGTCCTACGTGATCTCGCGCTGACCGCGACATGCCGGCCGATCGGACTGGCGCGGGGATGGCGCGGCTCACGCGCCGCGTGACCTTCGCCGCGGCGCACCGCTATCGCCGACCCGAGTGGAGCGATGCGCAGAACCGCGCGGTGTTCGGCGCCTGCGCGAACGAGCATTATCACGGACACGGCTACACGTGCGACGTGACGGTGCGCGGCGAGATCGACGCGACCACCGGCATGATCGTGGATCTGGGCCGGCTGGATCAGGCGCTCGCGCGGGAAGTGCGCGACCGGTTCGACCACCGCAACATCAACCTCGACGTTCCGGAATTCGCCGAAGGGAAGCTCGTGCCGACGGGCGAGAACCTGGCGCGGTTCATCTTCGAGCGCCTGGTGCAGGCACTGGGTGAGGACGTGGCGGTGGAGCGGGTCGTGGTGCGGGAGGATGAGTCGTTGAGCGCGGAGTATGGGTGAGCCCCGCCCCGCCCCGCCGCCCTTCCCTTCCCCGGGGAATCCCCCACCCCGCACGACCCCGCCC
>JBOHTE010000543.1:0-1831 GCA_050733555.1 Gemmatimonadaceae bacterium
CCGCAGGCGCGCCGATCATTTCCCGTTCCTCACGTGCCCGTCCCAGTACCGCATCCACTCGTCCAGATGCTGCGCCAGCGTTGCACGATCCATCGGCATGGGCTTGATGTCCTGTTTCGCGTCGCGCACCCACTGGGGCAGCGAGTCCAGCGGGATGTCCGTGCGCACCGGAATCCGGTAAAAATGATTCGCCGCGTATTCCAGGGCGGCTGGCGTCGTCACGAACTCGTAGTACTCCTTCGCGATGTCCGGGTGCTTCGTCCCCTTCACGATCGCGATGGCGTCCACGAGAATGGGCGTGCCGCTCCTCGGGATCACGTACTTCACCGGGATGTGGTAGCGTGCCTGCAGCATTGCCAGGTCGGGCATGTCGAACAGCGTGATCAACCCTTCCTGTCGCCCGAGCTTCTGATAGAGAATCACGGGGTTGAGCGTGTACTCCTTGGTCTGCCGGTCCAGCCGGCGCAGCCACGCCCAACCCGAATCGGGCGACCCCGTCTCGCGAATGCTGCGCAGCAGTATCGCGCCGAAGATCGCGCGCATGGTTCCCGATCCTATGGGATCACGAAGGATCACCTTTCCCTTCCACTTCGGATCGAGCACGTCGTCCCAGTCCTTCGGCGCCGCGGAGTCGCTCACGACCTGACTGTTGTAGCCAATCACCTCCGGCGTGAGATACGTCCCGTACCACAGATCATTCGCATCGTGCGACTCGGCGGGCACGGCACTCGCCCAGGTGGGCCGATACGGCTCGAGCAGCCCTTCGCGCCCCGCGCGATCGAAGATCTCCTCCGGCGCGCCGAACCACACGTCGGCCTGCGGGTTCTCCTTCTCGCTGCGCAACCGGTCAATCACATCCTGCGACCCCATGTCCACCCACTGCACGTCGACGTTGGGATGCGCCTTTTCGAACGCCGTCTCGTAATACGAGAGGAGATCCTTGCCATGCGGCGAGTACACGGTGAGCACCGTGCGATGGTCGGAGGTGCAGGCGGCAATGGCGACGCAAAGGACAGCGAGGGAAGCGGCGTGCTTCGCACGCCTGCGGGAAGCGGTCGCCGAAGGCGACCTGCGGGAAGCGACGGCCGGGCCGGAGGCCCAGGCCGCCTGCGGGAAGCGGGCTCCGCCCTGCGCGTGCGTGCGTGGGAAGTAGCACTGGTACAGCGTTGCCATCAGGCGCATGAACACGCGACCCGTGGCACTACTCACGATACGATCCTGCTCCCGCTTTCGCAGGGCGAAGCCCGCTTCCCAGCAAATTCACGAACAACCGCACACCCCCCGGCACGCCCGCGGGCACCTGCCGGAACAGCGCGAGCGTGCAGTACACGTACGTACCCTTGCCATACTTCGTGACCAGCAGGCTCGCATCGTTCGCGGCTTCGCCGGGGTCGTTCATCGACAGCACGGTCTCATAGTGCGTGTCGAACGTGCTCGGCATGTAGGTCGAGCGCTCCTGTACCCAGCCCTCCCAGTCCGCGGGGCCAATCCGGTTGGGCCAGGTGAGCAGCGGGCTGTTCGTGCGCAGCACGCGCACGGGCGCGGCCTCCTCCGTCACGCGCGCGGCGGGACGCGTGAGCGTGATCGGCCACGGCATCATCCCCGGCTTGGTCATCTCGTTCTGGCCGTACTGCACCACCATCGTGCCGCCGCGCTTCACCCAGTCGAAGAGCCGCGCGTTCATCGCGCCCAGCGTGGGGTTGGCCTCATACGCGCGCGGACCCACGACGATCGTCGTGAAGCGCGAGAGATCGGT
The DNA here is from genome assembly GCA_050733555.1 of Gemmatimonadaceae bacterium. Lineage (GTDB taxonomy): Bacteria > Gemmatimonadota > Gemmatimonadetes > Gemmatimonadales > Gemmatimonadaceae > JADGGM01. The sequence continues at coordinate 1,757 of JBOHTE010000543.1, forward strand.
GCCCGCGAGCTTCGCCGGATCGAGCACGGTGAGCGGAATGCCCAGTTGCGGCAGCATCGGCGCGACGTTGTCGCC
>JBOHTE010000544.1:0-1524 GCA_050733555.1 Gemmatimonadaceae bacterium
GTGCTGGCCCCCGTGGTGGCCATTGGCTATGGCACGGAGAACCGCACCAATATCACGGGTGCGGTGAGCAGCGTCAGCGCCAGTGAGATTGCCAATCAACCGGTCGCCGGCATCGATGCGGCGTTGCAGGGAAAGGCACCGGGCGTCGAGGTCATGCAGAACTCGGGCGATCCCGGCAATGGCATCAGCGTGCGCGTGCGCGGCGCGGCATCGATCTCAGCGTCGAACCAGCCGCTCTACGTCGTGGATGGCGTCCCGGTGCAGACTTCCGACTTTGCGCAGCTCGCGCCGAGCGGGCAGGGACTCACGGGCGTGACGGGACTCGATCCGAACGACATCGAGTCCATCACCGTGCTGAAGGATGCGTCCTCTGCGGCGATCTACGGCTCGCGCGCATCGAACGGTGTGGTGCTCATCACCACCAAGCGTGGCATCGCGGGCCCGGCCCGCTTCTCCATCGACGCGTACCTGGGCTGGCAGAACGCCGAGCGCAAGCTCGATCTCATGAACGGCGAGCAGTACGTCCAGTACATGAATGAAGGTGCCGTGAACGATGATGAGGACCTGCCGTTTCCGACGGACCAGCAGTACGCGAACACCAACTGGCAGGACGCGATCTTCCGGACGGCGCCGGTCGGCAATGCGCACCTGAGCGTCAGCGGCGGCAGTGACCGGCTGCGGTACTACCTGGACGGCTCCTACTTCGGCCAGCAGGGCATCGTGCTCGGCTCGAAATACGCGCGCGCCAACGGTCGCGTGAACGTGGACTACAACGCGAACGCACGGCTCACGCTCAAGTCGTCCTTCGCGATTTCGCACGAGAACACCGATCGCGTGGAAGGCGATAACAGCGACAATGGCATCGTGACCAACGCCATCGGGCTCCCGGCGATCTACCCCGTCATGATCGGCAGTCGCTTCTCCAATCCCGACGATGGCCTGGACTACACGAATCCGGTCGCCATCGGCCAGTACGACGATCTGCCCACGACCACCGACCGCTTCATCGGCAACATTGACGCGGACTACAACCTCTCATCGCACGTCTCGCTCACGGGCCGACTGGGCGCCGACGTGCTGCACATGCGGGAAGATCAGTGGCAGTCACCGCTCGTCGTGGGCACGTATGCCTTCGGTGCCGCCGGCGTGGCGAAGAGCGCGGCCGACAACGGGAATCGGTACCTGATGGAGAGCTTCCTCACGTACCAGGGCGGCTCGGACACGGCGAGCGCCTGGAACATCGTCGGCGGCGCCAGCGTCGAGTACAACAAGGACGAGTCCAACTTCATCCGCGGCGAAGGGTTCAGCAGTGCGGATCTGCATTACATCGACAACGCCACCAACATCGTCTCGTACGGCGGCACCGGTCCGGTGCAGCACAACCTGGTGTCGTACTTCGCGCGCGCGAACTACTCGTGGAAGGACCGCTATCTGCTCTCCGGCAGCATGCGTGCGGACGGATCATCCCGCTTCGGGCCGGACAACCGCTACGGCTATTTCCCGGCGCTGTCCGCGGGCTGGCTG
>JBOHTE010000545.1:0-4838 GCA_050733555.1 Gemmatimonadaceae bacterium
TCCGCGCCGAGGGTCGCAACGTGGAGATCATTGGTCGGGCACTGCACGGCCGCAGCGCGAGCGCAAATGCGCCAGCCGGGTGCCAACTTCAGTTTCGGCGTGGACGCATATTGTTGGGAGTCAATGCGCACCACGCGCCGGAAGTGCGATGGATCAAATGTTGAGTTCTGTTTGCACGATGCAATCAGTGCAACGCAACTGCAGATTATGAATAGTCGACGGCACCGTAGCGCCAACGTCCGGAGTTCAACCATGGCGCACGATCAGGCAACTTCAGCGCGCATCACGGCCACGGGATCGAGCGTCGCCGCGCGATATGCAGGAGCAAGTACTGCCAGCAACGCAACTACGAAAACGGTGGTTGCGGTTGAGGCAAGCACAAGCGGGCTTGTCGGTGACGTGTCGATGAGCAATCGCATCATCACATGACCAACGATGAACGCACCGAGGAGACCCGCGAGGATTCCAAGCGCCGCTGTCTCGGCAGCACTGCGCGTGATCAGCAAAATCACAGCTTCACGGCTCGACCCCAACGCAAGGCGAATTCCCAACTCGTGGGATCGGATGAAAACAGCGTATGAGAATGATGCATAGATTCCCGCCGCCGCCAGGGCCAGCGCAACTGCGCAGAGCAGACTGAACAACGAAGCTGCCAGCAGCCAGGGTCGCTCTACAGGCGCGATCAGCTCCGCGACTGAGCGAACGTCCACATACGGCAGCGAGCCATCAACTTCCCGAATTGCGTGACGGACGGTTGGAGTTGCGAGACTGGCGGAACTCCTAGTGTGGAGGATCAGCGTCTGAGGTATCGCCGGCCACTGGCCGAGCGGCACATATAGTTGCATCGGGGCTTGTTCGCGGGGTCCCGCTGTGCGCGTGTCCTGCGCGACGCCGATGATACGCACGCACTGGCGCTCCCAACTGGTTGCTACGGGGCGCGCCGGGCCAGGTTCCGAGATGGCGATGCACTGTCCGATGGGATCCGCATCTGGCCAGTACCGACGTTTCATGCGGGCGTTGATGATGACAACCCGCTCGGTGCCGGCATTTTCACTTCCAGCGAAATCGTGTCCCTGGAGAAGGCTGGTCCCCGTGCTGGCGAAGAAATCACGACCAACCGCATTGATGTCGAAGAGCTCGTGACTGGTGGCATTGGAACTGCCACCGGGTACGGTCACGCCAGGCCATTGAGTGCGCGATACGAACGGAGCGTTGAGCGCGGCACTGCCGGCGCGTACGTCCGGCAGCGAGCGCAAGCGCGCCAGCAGGCTCTCGTAGATTCTGGCGGTCTGCTCGTCAGTGTATCCATTGTCAGGGAGATTCGCGCGAACGACGAGAACCTGTTCCGAAGACACCCCGAGGTCGGTGCTTTTCAGGTGCCACCAACTGGTCAGGAAAAGCACAGCAGCGGCCGTGAGCGTTGTGGCAAGCGCAACCTGCCCACCGAGAAGCGTATGGCGCTGCTTTGTGATTCGCGGTCCACGATGCGAGCTGGTTCCGCCGAGCAGGCCGCGGTAATCCCATCGCATGCTCCGCATGGCGGGCAGGACGCTGCAGCCAACTCCGACTGCGACTATCAGCACGGCCGTCGCCACGAGAATCTTCCAATCGCTCGTCAGGGGAGTGATAGCTGCTCCCGGCATCAAGAGCCGTTGCAACACCGGCGTGGCCCAGGATGCGAGTACGATTCCAGCCAGGCCTCCCGCTGCTGCTACCGCAAGACCTTCACTCCCAAGAAGCAACGCCACATCTACGCGTCGTGCCCCAAGAGCGAGTCTGATCGCCATTGCGCGTCGGCGCTCTGTAGCACGCACCAGCAGGAGCCCACCCACATTCCCGCACGCGATCAGCAATACGACACCAGCCATGGCGCTCAGCCAAGACGCGAGAATGGCCTCGCTGGACCATGCCCCGGCATGCGCAGGGATTATGGAAACAGGGGAGACTACGACGATGCCGCCAAATGCCGCTCCGAACCGATCCACGTAGGAGTCCTGCAGTATTGCAGACGCCTCCGATCTCGCACGATTGTCTGGCACGCCAGTCCTGAAACGAGCCAGGATCTGAAAACGCTCAGCGCCGTAAAAGGAGCGAGAATCATCGTCGAAGATTTCCTGCCGAGCCGCGCCAAGGGGCAGCCACAGATCGACTCGAGAGAGGTCGACACCTCGAAAGCCAGGCGGCGCTACGGCGACGATCTGATACGTACCGTGTCCTACGCGAATGGTCCGCCCGATGACCGCGCGGGAAGCGCCGAACCGACGCTGCCAGATTGCGTACGAAAGCACGACATGTGCAGGATCCGTTGAGCCGTCGGCGCGGGATCCCGGATACCAGTGGCCCAAGGCGGGTCGCACATCCAGCAGATGGAAGAATGACGCCCCGGCAAATCCGGCCGTTACCGGCTCGGCAGTCGCGCCTCTATCGAGTGATAAGCCCGCCGTGGTGTATGCAGCGAGTTCTGCGGCGTCACGTAGACCCTTACCCAGGGCAAGGTAATCCGTCAGTGATGAACCGTAGTCTGTCAGTTGCTGCTGCTCGCTGCCGCCCGGAAAAATCAGGTGGACTTTCAAACGCCGGATCTGCTCAGCGTCGTGAACGTGAGGTGGGGCGCGAAAGAGAAGCACATCCACGACAGTGGACATGGTCGTCACGGCAGCGATGCCGATCGCGATGCACGCGATGGCCAGTGCCGTGAGACCAGGAACTCGAAGCAATCCTCGAACGATGGAGCGCACAGCGGATTCCTTAGCACGTCGCTGAAAAATTGATGATTCCGAGGAGATGCTTCATTTCTGATGTGCTGGAGGCTCTTCGGTCGTCGAGTCAAACTGCTGTTTTGAGGCGTTCCGACGTATCCAGTGACCGGCTTGTGGTCGTGGTGGCGCTCATGCGCAGACGCCGGCTCGGATGAGGGTGCGCATGCGCACCAGGTTGTACGCCGCATTCGTGAAGGTGAACACCCAACTGATTTTCTCCCGGCCGCGATGATGCAGTTTGCGCACGCCCCCGATCGTTTTGCTCCAGGCGAAGCCCTCTTCGACGAGCTTGCGTTTGACCTGGCTGAGGGCGAAACCCTTATGCCGGGTGGTGCGGCCATCGATCGCGCTCCGTGGTCGGTGCGCATGGATATTCGGACTCACATGCGGGCTCGTGTGGCAGGCGCGCACGTCGGCGACGAAGTCCAGCGCGTCGTAGCCCTTGTCGGCTCCCAGCGTGCGGCGCCGGGCGCGCGGCTCCAGCGTGGTCAGCATCTCCACGCCCGCCTCACGCTCGGCCGTGCCGCTGGGCGAGCGCACATCGGTCGCCACGATCAAGCCATGCCGATTGTCCATCAGCACGCTCCCGAGGTGACAGAGCAACGCGCCGGTCCCTTGGCTCTTCCGCGCCAGACGGCAGTCGGGATCGGTCACCGATTGATGCGTTGCGTTCGAGCGCGTCTCCTGTCGGAAGTTCACTGTCGGATTCTTCGGATCGTTGTCCGAGGGCGGCGGCGCGGGATCGTCCGTCGGCCGGACGCTCTTGTGGCTGGCCCACGCCTCGAGCAAGGTGCCGTCCACGGTGAAGTGCTCGTGCGACAAGAGCCCGCGCGTGTCGGCCGCCTTCAGGATCTCGTGCAGAAACGCATCGGCGATGTGGCCCTCGATCAGCCGATCCCGATTCTTGGTGAAGACGGTGGGGACCCACACGGCATCATCCGGGTTCAGTCCCACAAACCAGCGGAAGAGCAGATTGTAGTCGAGCTGCTCCATCAACTGCCGCTCACTCCGAATCGTGTAGAGCGTCTGGAGGAGCAAGGCCCGGAGCAGGCGCTCCGGGGGAATCGACGGTCGCCCCAGCCGCGCATACATCGCCTGGAAGCGGGGCGAGAGTTCTGCCAGCATCGGGTTCACCAGCGCCTGAATGGCGCGCAGGGGATGGTCGGCCGGAATCCGGTCTTCAATGGAGACGTAGCTGAACATCGTCGTCTGCGGATGATCGGGTCCACGCATCGCGCGTACTCGCCGTTGAAGTTGCCCCAACATATGCCCATCGTGGCCAGGCGCCATCCCCAATTCACGACTTTTTCAGCAACCTGCTGGCGCTTTCAGCGAATGATAGGTCTGCGCGCAGAATGGGCATTCAAAGTCAGAGAACTCCACGATTGTATCGGGTGCCGTTCTGTATCCGACTTCATGGCCAATCGCGGCCACATGTTGCCACTCTTCGATGCGCGGGATCTGACTCAGGTCAAACTGTGGCCGCGACAGGCGCTGCTTTAGCGTCCACCCGGCCAGCACGATCGACTGCAGCGCGATCAGGCCAATTCCAATGTCAAACCGATCTTTTGTCACTGGGCGTCTCGATAGCTGATCCCGAGTTCGCCTAAGCACCATCCGTCTCCGCTCGCACATTGCCTTGGTAGCCGAATGCGGCGTCGCGAAGTTCCGCTCGGTTGTTTTGGTGGTCGCGTTGGCCAAGATGGCGCGGCAACCGGGGGGGGACGGCTCAAGCGCACAAAGTTATCTTTACGGCTATTGCGCGACCTCCCGGGCGCCGCTGCCAGATGTGATGGAAGCAGCGGGCCTTCGCACGCGCGCCGAATTTAGTGTGTGTCGCCCTGGCAGGTTGAAGCAACACGTACTCCGGATGGGCCTGCTGTGTCGGCTCAATTGTGAAGCACATAACATCTGAATTGCCGATGCGCGACATTCGCGACCACTATCTCCCGCCTGACCGCCAGGCGTTCGTTGCGGCGGAGCCGCCAACGGGGCGCGTGATCGTCATCGCGCCTACCCGGGCGGCGTGTGAGACGATCGAGCTCGCCATGGGGCTGCGCCTCGACACGCTGCTCGAGC
>JBOHTE010000546.1:0-2914 GCA_050733555.1 Gemmatimonadaceae bacterium
CGGCACTCATGAGCGCACTGGCGGCACTTTCGAGATTGGGCGGTCCCGCCGGCCCACGCCGGCGGAAGAACGCCGCGCGGCCGCCGCGCGAGGGCTCGGGCGCGAGCGAATCCACATGTGCCTTGAACGCCTGCGCGTCGGCGCCCTGCGCGCTGTCGAGCGCGGCCGAGAGGGCGCGCGCCTGATCGTACGCGCCATGCACCGTTGTCGCGCGGTTGTACATCTCGCGTGAGAGCGACGCGAGCTGTGCGAGGCCGGCGGCCGGCGTCTTCACCCGCGGATCGAGCCTGAGCGTGAGCGGCTGCGTGTAGTGCTTGCCGTTCACGGTGAGACGCACCGTGTACGAGCCGGGCGGCGCCCATGGGGAGTTCACCGACGGATACGTGCGGTGCGGCACCGGATTCCCGCCGCCATCGCCACCGCCAAAGCCACCACCCTGCAGCCCCTCGATGGGCTGATAGTGCAGATCCCAGGAGAAGCGATGCATTCCCTGCTTCGTGGAGATGACCATGGGCGGGGCCTGCCAGTAGAGCGGCACCGAGCATGCGGGCGCGCCGGGCGTGCGCTGGCACACCTGCGTGTTGTACGCCTTCGGATCGAGCGCGGGATCGGGATTGGGCGCCGTATCCGCGCTGCTGTAGGAGCGGATCACCGTGCCGGCCTTGTCGAGAATGTCGAGCGTCACCGGTCCGGTCGCATCGTTCGCCAGGTAGTAGTCAATGATGCCGCCCGGCGGCGGATTCTCGCCGGCCGGTACTTCGGGCGGCCATGGCGTGGGATCGTTCGTCGCGAAGCGCACGCGCACCGCGGTGGCCGGCCGGTAGAGATACGCGGCCTGTGCCGCGCGCGCCTGCGCTTCCTGTCGTAGCGGCGTCACGTCATCCAGAATCCAGAAGCCGCGCCCATGCGTCCCCGCAATGAGATCGGAGCAGAGACAGGTGCTGTCATCCTTGAGCTGGATGTCGCGCACCGAAATCGCCGGCATGTTGAGCCGGAGCGACTGCCAGTGGTCGCCATCGTCGAACGACACCCAGACCTGCGTGTCGGTAGCCGCGTAGAGCAGCCCCTTCTGGCGCGGGTCTTCGCGAATGGAATTCGCCACCGCGTCGGGCGCGATGCCGTTGTCGATCTCGGTCCATGTTCTGCCGCCATCATGCGTACGCCAGAAGTGCGGATGCAGATCGTCAATGCGCAGCGTGTTCGCGGCGGCGTAGGCCGTTTGCGTGTCGAAGTGTCCGGCCTCGATGTTGAAGATGCGCGTCCATGGCTTGATTGCCTGCGGCGTGACGTTGCTCCACTTCGCGCCGCCATCCATGCTCACCTGAATGGTGCCGTCGTCCGTCCCCGCCCAGAGCACGCCGGCACTGCGCGGCGAGGGCGAGAACGCGGTGATGGTTCCCTGTGGCGACACCTCCACGCTGCTCGCGTACTTGCCCGCCGTGCCCGGCACGGTCCAGCGCTGGCGGGCGAGATCGGGACTGATGCGCGTCCAGCTGTGCGCGTGATCGGTGGTCTTCCACACGACGTTGGAGGTGTAGTAGAGCACCGACGGATTCACCGGTGACCAGATGAGCGGCATCGTGCGCACGTTGCGGTTGTACGCGTCTCCGTTTGGTCCCTTGGCGCTCATGTCGGGGCCCACGTCCGTGGTCTGGCCAGTCATCCGGTTGTACAGGGAGACGTTCGTGCGTGCGCTGCCGTAGACCATGTCCGCGTCGCGCGGATCGGGCGCGGCAATGCCATACTCCTGGATGTTCACCGGGTGCCAGTCATGGAAGGTGATCTCGCCATCCATCGAGCGGCTGTCCACGCACGCGGACCCGGAATCCTGCTGGCCCCCGCACACGCGATAGACGAACGTGTTGTCGGTGGACACGTGATACATGGCCGCCGTGGACTGCGTGTACCAGTTGCTCCACGATGCGCCGCGGTTGGCGGAGATCACCGCGCCCTGATCGCTCACGACCAGCAGGATGTTCGGATTGGCGGGGTTGATCCACGTTTTCTGATAGTCGTCGCCGCCCGGCGCGCCGCGCACGGCCGTCCAGGTGGAGCCGCCATCTTCGGTGCGCCAGAGCACCGTGGAATTGCTGTAGACGACGTTCTCGTTGGACGGGTCTACCGCGAGGGTGGGGAGATCGCCGCCGCCAATGCGCACGAGCGGTCGCGGATCTTCCGTGTGACCCTGCACACCGGGTCCATCCACGAGCGTCCAGCTCGCGCCGGCATCGGATGAGCGATACAACGCGACGATGCCGCTGCCGAATCCTCCAGCGGGTGCGCCCCGTGGCGATGGCGCGGCAATCATGGCGTAGACGACCTGCGGATTGCCCGGCGCAATCGCGAGATTCGCCTGCAGCACCGCGGGCAGCCCGCCCTGCACCTTGCTCCACGTGGTGCCGCCGTCGGTGGACTTGAAGATGCCGCCGCTGTCGCCGCCGAACGAGCCGCCTTCACGGAAGCTCTCCTGCTGCTGCCAGAGCGTCGCGTACACCACGTTCGGATCACTCGGATCGATGTGCACGTCGTTGGCGCTGGTGTATTCGTCCTTGTACAGCACCTTCTCGAACGTCTTTCCGCCATTCGTGGAGCGGAAGATCCCACGTTCGGCGTTGGGTCCGTACGGATGACCCAGCACGGCGACGAAGAGCCGGTCCGGATTCTTCGGGTCCACATCGATGCCCGCGATCATCTGGCTGTCGTCGAGGCCGAGGTGCGTCCACGTGCGCCCCGCATCGGTGGACTTGTACATGCCGTCGCCCACGGCGAGATCGGGCCGGATGATCCCGGCGCCGCTGCCCACGTAAATGACGTTCGGATCCGACGGCGCCACGGCGATGGCGCCAATGGAGCCGGTGGGCTCGTGATCGAAGATCGGTTCCCACGTGGAGCCGTAGTCGGTGGAGCGCCACAC
>JBOHTE010000547.1:0-1975 GCA_050733555.1 Gemmatimonadaceae bacterium
GCCCATGGGGCTGCCCCACGGGCTGCCCTGTTACCTTCGCATTGACAGGCCTCACGCCTGCCGTAACATCGCAGCATCCCGCTCCACCGAGGTGCGCTTATGAAGCTGTCCGTCAAGACAAGTCAGCTCTCCTCCCACATTGGCATCCCGATCGCATGTGCCGCGCTCGGTCTCCTCGCCCTCGCGTGCTCGTCGAGTGTGGAACCACGTTCCGGAGTGACCTTGCTCGTCACCAACGCGAGCTGTCAGTCGGGCCACTGCGATTCGCTCGACGTGCTGGCATTCCCCTCGAACCAGCCCAACACGCCCGGTGGATTCTGGTCGCTCGACCTGGGGATGGTCACGGCCGCGCAGCAGTGCTTCACACTGCCGCCAACCGCGCAGTTCCGCGTGATCGGCGAGCGCAGCGATGGTGGTGCGGACACCGTCACGTACACGTGGACCGACGCCAGTTCGCTGTCGCTTGCCGCGCTGCCGCCTTCGCAGCCGCACCTCCTGGCGCAGCCCGTTACGAGCGCGTTCGTCCCGGCCACCGCCGCGGGTTGGGCCATCACCATTCCCTCCGGGAACCAGGCAACGCCAGCCGCTGCCTGCACACCCTGATGCGTGCGCGGCTCCTGTCGGGGCGACTCGCCAGCGGGAGCCAGCCCTGATCGTCGTGTTCGTGCGGTCGCTCTACCATTCCTCCTGGCAATTTCCGTGGCAACTCCCGGGCTGCTCAGCCATGACGATCCGCTCGTCGCCGCGTTGGTTGCAAACATTCAGCGTGGAGACCTCAGCGCGCTGCAACAGGCGCTCACGACCGACCCCGGGCTGGCGTCTACCCGCATCGCCGGCAGCAAGGGCGGATCCAGCACCCTGCTGCACGTCGCCACGGACTGGCCGGGCTACTTCCCGAATGGACCAGCGGTGGTACGCGCGCTACTCGCGGCGGGCGCTGATCCCAACGCGAGCGTGGACGGTGCGTGGCATGCTGAGACGCCGCTCCACTGGGCGGCGAGCAGCGATGATGTGGACGTGGCAGAGGCGCTCATTGACGGCGGCGCCAACATCGAGGCCACCGGTGCATCCATTGCGGGCGGCACACCGCTGGACGACGCAGTGGGTTATGGATGCTGGCGCGTGGCGCGGCTGCTGGTGGCGCGCGGCGCGCGCGTGGAGAAGCTCTGGCACGCGGCGGCGCTCGGCATGACGGCGCGCGTCGTGCAACTCTGCAGCGCATCGCCCGCGCCGACATCCACGGAGCTCAACAACGCATTCTGGCAGGCGTGTCACGGCGGCCAGCGGCGCACGGCCGAGTATCTGCTGGAGCGCGGGGCCGACTTGAACTGGATTCCCGCCTATGCGAAGCAGACGCCGCTCGGTGTTGCCATGAGCATCGACACCGGGCGGGAGAACCTTGTCGGCTGGCTCAAGGGCAGGGACGCATCCGCTGGGACCTGATGCCTCCGGATTGTGCCGAACGGCGTGACGTTGCTTCGCCGACAGCCCTTACGTGAATGCAGCCCGCTCGTCTGCTGTCATAGGCACTGACCATCTTGGCCAGGCTGACAGGACGCCGAGCATAGGGCACGGCTCGGCGGGAGCATCGCGCGCACATCACGCGGCCTGTACACGCAACAGGCAGGTAATCCCACTCCTGTTGTGTATTCATCCCTTGCTGGAGCGATCGCAATGATGGTTCGACCATGGCAGGTAATTGGGTGCCTGGCTGTTGGCGTTGTCGCGGTCGCGGCTCCCGCGCGCTTACCGGCACAATCGACACACGCTGCATCCGTAGCCCGAGAATCGCCCACTGTGGCAATTACTGCGGCCGTCGTCCTGCATGACATGACCGTACGTCCGCTGCCGCTGCTTGGCCTCGAACTGCTGTCGGTGGACCATGGCGACACAACTCATGTGCACACGGAGCTGGACGGAAAAGTCAGCCAGGCGATAGCGTCGGGCACCTACCTGCTCCGCAGTACGACTCCGG
>JBOHTE010000548.1:0-1685 GCA_050733555.1 Gemmatimonadaceae bacterium
GCTCAGTGCTCGGCCCACTTTCTTCCAGCTGCCAACTACCAGCTACCGTCGTTATTCCATCCCCTCCATCCCAACCAGTCCACCTGTCGCGAAGGTCGCGAGGTCATCGGCAACGGCGGCGAATGCCTTGGTGGCGGTGCCCCGCCTGAGCGCTTCCTCGGATGGGAACCAGAGGTGGGCCTGGCGATAGAAGGCGGGCGCGGAGCCGTCGAGGTTGCGCGCGAACTTCACCAGCGTGGCGTTCGTGAAGCCGATTTCCTTCTGGAGTCTCTGGACAAGCGGGACGTGCTTCTCGGCGTAGTACTTCTCGAACGCGGCGGCATCCTTGGGGGTGTTATAGATCACGGTGACGGCCCACATGGGAAGCTCCAGGGAAAAGGGTGTCGACAGAGAGCTTGGGGTCAATCGAACAGCGACGTGGCGAGGACCTCGGGGTTGAGTTTTCCGCCGTGAAAGGTCCGGCCTGACACGGTGCTGGTAAGCCAGACTTCGGCGGGGCTGAAGAGCATTTTGTCGATCTTGTAGAAGTCGCCGTTGTAGCGCTGGAAAATCTCGTAGAACGGGGTGCCGTAGTCGCTGGACGATGACGCGGGAAGCTGCGTGGCGAGCTGTTCCAGCTCGGCATCGTCGGCCTGGATGGTGAAGCGCGCGACGCCGCCATAAAGCACACAGTCGTTGGTGCGGCCAATGGCGTGGAGGTCATCGCTGGCCACCGGCGGGAGCGGCGCGGTGCCGATGCCGCTGGTCACGCCGCGCACGTCGAAGCCAATGGTCTCCATCTTGTGCAGTCCGGTCTCGAGCATGCGGGCCACGACCTGCACGCCGCCGGCGAGCGAGGCGGTGGGCGCGATGGCGAAGGTGAGGCGCGAGGGATCCAGCCCCGATTTGCCGCCGACCCAGCGCGCCACGTCGTCGGTGGGCAGCGTGCGTCCCTCGAGCACCAGCACGCCGCGCTCCGCGTGCTCGGCGTAGCCCAGCCTGTCGAACAGCTCCTTCTCCACGCGGGCATGGGCGCGCAAGGGACCGGAGCCCATGGCGAAGTACTTCTCCACCTGCACGGCCCACCCCGCGTACTGGGATGCCATGCAGGCCTGCCACGGGTAGTCCGTCCAGACCTGCACACCGGCGTACGTGAGGTCGTCAATTAGTAGCTGATTGAAACTAATGTGACCGAGTCCGCCCATGCAGAGCGCCGCGAGTCCGAGACCGGCGCCGAGTCCGCCGGCTGCCTGGACGCCGGCGTCGAGGACGCGCGCGCCGGAGGGAAGCGTGGTCACGGCGATGCCGAGCTCCGTGCTGTGCGCCGCCAAGTCATCGGCAATGGTCTGCGCGCGGGCGTTCAATCCCAGGTCGGTCATGCGTCGGCCCTCCATTCCAGAATTTCCCCCTTCCCGAGCTCGGCCAGATCGCCGCTGTAGCGGCGGTAGCGTCCCGTAATCTGGGCGTCGGTGACGGGCAGCGCATACCGCGCGCGCAGCGACGCCAGGGCGAGCGCCACGTGCGGCGGGCGGTACGTGCAGGCGTAGCGATAGCCGTGGGGTACGCGCGCGCCGCCGAGCGCCACGATGGAACCGCGCTTGTTGTCCGGGCCGGGGTCGTCGCCGAGCGCGCCGAGTATGATGACGTTGCCCGCGATCATGGCCTGCGCCGCGCGCGCACCGGCCCGGCCGCAGACGATAGTGCCC
>JBOHTE010000549.1:0-6676 GCA_050733555.1 Gemmatimonadaceae bacterium
ATCAGGCGCGTGGCTGCCGGTGATCGTGTGCATCGTGCTGCTCGTGCTCATCTGGCAACGCAATCCCACGGACTTCCAGCAGGCGTGGGACTCGCTCTTTCACGCCCCGCATCCGGTGCTGCGCGAAGGCGTCATCACCGGCGTGATTGGTGCGACCTGTCTCGCCGTGTGGTTCTTCGTGGTCGACGTGATTTCCGGCCACATCCTGCTCACGCCGGCAACCCTGGGACACGCACTGTTCTCGGTGCTCGGCCCTGGCGTGTCACAGAGCCGTGGAATCGACATCCTGGTCTACACCATCTTTCACTACCTGGTGTTCATTGGAGTCGGGATCATCGCCGCGCTCGTCACCCGCGCGGCCCGGCACGAGCCGTCGCTGCTACTGGGCTTTCTGCTGCTTTTTGTGTCCACCGAGATCGGCTTCTACGCACTGGTCGCGCTGCTCCAGCTCGTGACGCCGCTGGGCGCGCTTGCCTGGTACAACGTGATGGTGGGAAATATTCTGGCGGCGATCGGCATGGGCACCTACTTCTGGAAGGCGCACCCCGGGCTGCGCGACGATTTCGCGCATGCGCTCGATCCGAGCACGTCCTGAAGCAGGCGTGATGGCAAACTAGGGCGCCGTGTCCCGCGGCGCCGTCGTGCTGTCGGGCATCCGGAACCGCGCGTCGGGAACGGGGACATTGGTCTGCACGCTGTCGAAGCGCAGATGCTGGCCACCGGGATTGCCCCTGGTGTCGGAGTCGATCCGGAAGGGAAACATCACGCCATCCACGCGCCGATAATCGCCGAAGTTCGTCTCGAACACCACGGGCGCGCCGTTCATCTCGCGCTGTCCTTCCCAGCGGGTCTTGAGCCAGCTCCGGGCGTCAATGTAGTAGCTGTCGTGCAGACCGGCCGGGGTTGTGACGGCGAGCTTGTACTCCGGCCGGCCGTTGACGGTATCCATCCCGGCAAGCGTGACCGTGTTGCCTTTCGCGGCATAGTCGATGAGCGGACCGTCCATGTCCGCCCCGGCCGCCACGTTCTGCGCCGGCCCCGGCGGCAGGGGGTGCGGAGCGGGCGATCCCGAGAAGGGATCGATCGTCCAGGCCGTGTGCCCGTCGTACGCCTGCACGAGCGTGCGTCCCTGCATCACGATGGTCGTGCGCAGCTTCATGGGCCTCTCGAGCTCCACGGTGTCCACGCCTTCCGCACCGGGACCGAAAGAGATCGTGCCGATGAACCGCAGCGACTTTACCTGCTTGATCCGATCGTGTCCGCCCAGTGCCGTCAGGTAGTGCGCAATGACATCGTCGGCGGTTCGCGCCTGGGCTGGTTCCGGAGTTTGCGCCGGTGCGCCTCTCGCAAGGAACAGAAGCGCCACCAGCACGAGCGCCAAAACGGCGTTGATCCTGTCACGCGGCACGGTCATGCCCCGTACGCTACGTCGTGACGCACAAACTGACCAGCCCGGCGCTCGACAGCCGAGCCTGGCCGTGACAGAATAGGGAGCGTCGCGTCGCCCGCACGGGCACGATGAAGCAACGGCCATCTCCTATCGGAACTGGATCATGCGCCATCCGATCCGCAGCGCGCTGTGCAAGACCGCGGCGGTCCTCTCCGTCGTGTGCGCTTCCCCCGCCTCCGGCCATGCACAGAACAGCAGCGTACCCGGCGATCTCATGACCGCCATTCTCATTCCCTCCCTCAAGTACCGGGACCTGGTGGGATTCCGCGATGTGAAGGCAGCCGACATCACGCTCGTTGGAGTGAAGCAGGCGATGGCCGCCGCCACCGCCGGCGCGCCGATGCTGCGCTCCCAGATGCAGCAGTCGTACGAGCAGTCATTGAAGGACGAGGCGGCGGCCATCGACTCCCTGCGCCGGAATCTGTCGAGCACACAGTGGTGTCAGTCTGGCAAGTGCTCCCCTGCGCCGAACAATCAGCTCGTGCGCGACGCCCTGGCCAAGGCACACGTCGCCATGACGCGCGTCGTGGCGCTCGATCCGCTGCGCGACGGGCGCGTGGTGGTGTTCTACCAGGAGTGACGCCGGCGCCAGCGTCGCCGAAAACGCACGCCGTCGCTCAATCCTGCGACTGCCGCCCCGGCAGCGCCCGGTCGTCGAACAAATTGAGACCGCGAGAGCCAAACGTCGCCAGCACCCGGCGTGAGTAGATCCAGTAGCCGCACCAGAGCGCAGCCCCCAGCGCGCCAAGCACCGCCTTGGTACCGAACGCGACGTGCGGAAATAGCGTGTAACCCAGCGCCGCCGCCACGCGCTGTTCCCAGACGCCGAGCGCGCGGGAATACACCAGCAGCGGCATGAGCACTGCGCTGACGACGGTCCAGTACGCCGGCGTACGCGGATGGCGCCGAACGATGAGCCAGAGCCCCACGAGGCGCAAAATCACGACGAGCGCGACGACGGTGTGGCGGGCGACCGCGAACAGGAAGAACCGCGGCGAACGTACGTGGCCGAGGCGCGGCAGAACACGCAGCTCGCGCCAGATGCCATGTCGCGCGGCATACAGACCGTGCGCGTCGATGAATATGGCCAGGCTCACCAGCACCACGAAGATCAGCAGCCAGCCGCCAACGCCCCGCAGGTCCCGGGCCTTTCGGTGATCGCGCCGGAGTGTCCACACGCCGGTGAAGTCTACAGCGCACTGCGCCGGCGCAGCATCAGGAGCGCATCGACGACGCGGGGATCGAAGTGCGCACCGCGAGCCGCTTCCCTGTCGGCGATCACCTGCTCCAGTGGCCATGCCTTGCGATAGGGCCGGTCGTTGGTCATCGCATCGAAATAGTCGGCGGCCGCGACCAGCCGGGCATCCATCGGGATACTCTCGCCGGACATGCCATCGGGATACCCGCGGCCACCCCACCGTTCGTGATGGCTTCGCGCGATCTGTTCCGCGGTGCGCACCAGCGCCGAGTTCCCGCCCGACAGCATGTGCGCCCCGATCCGAGTTGCGCCGCGATGTCGCCCACGCGCCGCGTATGTCGCCCCGTGTCATCATCGCGAAACTCGGCCGCGCTCGCCAATCGCTCCAGCACTTCCACCTGCGCTTCCTCGAGCTCACGGGTGCGCTGCCACACCCGCTCCGCCAGCGCGCGGTTCTGATCCTGCAGCAGGCGGTGCAACAGCCGCGTCTCGAGCAGATTCCTCACGTGCAGCAGCAACTCCGCCGGCTGGAACGGTTTGGTATGGAATCCGTAGCCGAAGCGCGCGATTCCGTACGGACCCGGCGCGCGGACTCGTCGAGCAGCGCACCAAGGCGCTGCGAGACGCCCATCGACAGGCGGCCTGCCGCGGTGATGAGGATGCGCTCGATCTGCCGGTAGGCCGACCACGAATATGCCGCCAGTGCGACGAGAAGCAGCCCGGAGATGAGTAGAGACAGTTTTCGCCGTATGGGGTGCAGCCGATCGGAGACGCGCATGTCCTTCCCTCCCTGTCCTGGCTCAAGGAAGGACGCACGCATGCATTCTCACGGACGTCGTGCCGGGAACGCGCCCTCCGTTACCTCATTCCCTCCAGGCACAACGGTTCGCTACGTCACGCGTTTTCGGGTGACCCTCTTGCGGTGTCAGCAGCGTGAGATGATCCCCGCGATGCGGTGAGTTTCATCACGGTTTGAATCCCGTGAAGGCAAAGGTGTACGCGTCCGTCGAGGCGTTGTACGTCGCGGCAAACTTCGCGGGATAGTGTACGGTGGCGGACGTGCCCGCGGGCGTCGCGACCTTCAGAGCGAGCGGTTGCTTCGACATCAGCGTCTTCCGCGCAATCATGGGCTCGAAGAAAATGGGCTGTCCATGATAGGAGCCAAGGACCATCATCGCGTGGAACGGCACCGGGCCCTTCGAATAGTTCCCGGCATGCATGCCCATGCGCGGGACGCACGTGCCAACGAGCAATCCGACCCCCGGAACGGTCATGTCTTCCAGCGAATAACCGGCAGGAAGCGTCTTGGGCTTCGATTTGTCCAAGCAATCGATGGCGCGCCGAGCACTGTCGGGAATCGTGTAGAAGTGGAAGTCGAAGTGTGGTGTCTCGAATGGTTTCGGCGGATGGCCCATGGGCTCCCAGTAGAACGTGAGATGGTCGATGCCGGTCGCGGTGCGCACGTCCGCCGGCATTGGTACGACGGCGGCTTCGGCTGGCGGCCACACCATTGCCGCGTTGGCTGGCGCGTTGGCGATTACCGCCATCGGGATGATGGCGTCCAGCTCGACGAGGCGCTGCCCCGTCATTTTGCCCGAGACGCACAGCGTGGCGCCGAACGCCGCCTCGCAGGAGGGCGTGATGGCGCGCGTCGTCTGCGCCGACGCGGGTACCACGAGACAACAGAGGGCGGTGATGCTTGCCATCATGATGCCGTCCGGCAGCGGCGCGAGACGAGCCTTGCGTTCCATTGTCATGAGATGACTCCTGGGATGGACGTGCGTGAAGTGGGGACATACAGTGCCTGTTGGAACTGTCCTGCAGCCGCAATGCGCAGCGCAACGCCGGTCAGGTGTCGCGGTCATTGATCAGGTGCTCCCGCGTGCCCGAGGAATCGCGCCGGATCCAGGTTGTAGCGCCGCAGCACGGCGACGATGCGCGGATCCGCCGGAAACTCATTGACGATGCGCGCGCTGTACGTCGGGAGCGCATCACCGTCGCCCCTGGCAGCCTGCTCCACAGCATTGATGAACTGCGCGGTGTCGCGGAGTCCGGCGTACGCCAGTGCCAGCCCGGTCCAGTGCGTCCACGCCGTGGCCGGTGTGCTCTCGATTTGCCTGAGCAGTTCCCGCGCTCCGGCCTGGTCGCCGGCGAGCGCGAGTGCATGCGCGGCGACACCCAATCGGGAGGGAGCAGAGCTGATCGCCACGATCCGACGGGCGTAGAACTTCGCGGAATCCGCAAGTCCCGCGTTCGCGGACCCGAGCGCCAGAATGCAGAGCGACGAGATGCTCCCCGGCTCCAGCGCCAACCCGCGTCGTTCCTCCTCGAGTCCCTCGGCGACGCGACCGGCACTCGCTTCGGCCCATCCGAGGTACACCGCGGGCATGAAGTAGAGCGGATCACGTGCGACTGCTTGCTGCAGCACCGGAATGGCATCGGCCATTCGACCCTGATTCACAAAGGTGTAGCCGAGACGATAGCGCGGTTCGGCCGCGTTGGGATCGAGCGCGATGGCGCGCCGCAACTCCGCTTCGGCCTGTGGCCAGTGGAACGACTCGGCATCGGCGTATCCGAGGGCGAGATATGCTTCGGAGAGCGTCGAATCGAGGCGAACCGCGCGCTCCGCGGCGGCACGCGCGCGCGGGAGCACATCGCCCATGCGCGTTGACACGTACGACGGAGAAACCGTCAACGCATTGGAGAGCGCGGCCCACGCCCGTGCGAACGTGCTGTCACGAACGGTGGCCTGCTCGAACGCCGCGATGGCGGCTGCGATTCCTGCCCCGCGCCGCCGGTAGAGATACTGACCCCTCAGGTAGAGATCGTAGGCCGTAGGGTCGTTCGTACCATGCGCGGCACTGCTCCCGGCATTGGCCAGCGTCACCTGAAGCTGTCCGGCAATGGCGCGAGAGATATCATCCTGCACCGCAATGATGTCGCTGGCCGATCGCGTGTAGTCGTCGTGCCAGGTGACCTGGCCGTCGCTCACGTTGGTGAGCTCGACGGACACGCGGATCTGGTCCCGGGCGCGCTGTACGGTACCGTCGAGAATCGATGCGACGCCGAGCGTCCTGCCGGCATCCTGCGCGCTCACCCTCGCGCCGGCGAAACGCGCCGCGGAGCTGCGCCCTGCCAGTCGCAGTCCGGGGACGTCGGATAGGGTGTTGGTGACCTCGCCGGCGATGCCCTCCGCGAGATACGCATTGGCGGTGTCGCCCGAGAGCGACGCGAACGGAATCACGGCGAGCGACTTGTCGGCGGTGGCCGCACTGGTACGGCTCGCACGTGACGCGGCAAACCACACCGCGAGCGCGGCCAGGGCGAACACGGAAGCGGCAATGACGGCGCGCAGGCGAACGTTGCGCCGCACGGCGATCGCCGGCGCTGTCACCGGCGTCGCAGCAGTTCCCGATCCCGTGCTCGCAGCCTCATCCAGCGCGGCGAGGATCGCGCGCGCCGAAGCGGGACGATGATCTGGATCCTTCGCGAGACAGCGTTGCACCAGCTCGCTCAGCGCCGCCGGCACATCAGTGCGCACGCTCACGAGCGGCGCCGGCATTTCGGACAACTGCGCCGCGACGATCGCGTGTACGGACGTGCGGCCCCCAAAGGGGTGGCGGCCCGCAAGAAGTTCCCACGCGATCAATCCCCAGGCGTAGATGTCGGCGCGGTGATCCGTGCCCGGATCGCCAGCGGCCTGCTCCGGCGCCATGTACGCCGGCGTGCCCAGCATGCTTCCGGCCTGCGTGAGCGTGAAGTTGACGGCGCCGTCAGCCTTGCCGTCGCGTGTACGCGAAATGTCGATAGCCTTGGCGATGCCAAGGTCGGTGACCACGGCCGCGCCGCCCGAGAGCAGCACGTTCTCCGGCTTGATGTCGCGGTGCACGACACCTTCGCCGTGCGCGTAGGCGAGGGCACGCGCCACGTCGCGCAGGATGTGCACCGCCTCCGCAACAGGAACCAGTTCTCCGGTGGCAAGCCGGACGCGCAGCGATTCGCCGCGTATGAACGGCATCGTGTAATAC
>JBOHTE010000550.1:0-2180 GCA_050733555.1 Gemmatimonadaceae bacterium
TGATCACGATGGTAAGCCATTGGGATTCAATGACCCCATTGTTGAAAATCCGGGCTCCGGCGGCGGTGCGGGTGTGACGCTGATGCGGCCGCTTATGGCATGGGTGGCCGCCCCGGCCGGGGCCGAATCCGTTCGGGCAGCTTGGGCGTTCCACTCCCCTTCGAGTTGTTGACCGGATTCACATCGGGGAACCATGCATCGGGATCGATCTGCACGCGGGTCACCGCGGGCACGTTGCGCACCATCACCGTGTCGCGCGTCGCGCCGTGCAGCCACACGTCCACCGGAAGCGTGAGGTGCTGCACGGATTTATCGGCGTGCGTCACGGCGAGCAGCACGGGCATGGGATTCGCACCCAGGTTCGCGACGACGATGCGGGTGGAATCGCCAACGACCTTCATTTCCTCCACGGCCTGATCGAGCGTGCCGGTGCCGAAGAACCACGCCTTCCAGAACCATGAGAGGTCCTTCCCGGACACGTCGTTGAACGTGTTGAAGAAATCCTCCGGGCGCGGATGCTTGTTCGTCCAGCGCCTCCCGTATTCGCGATAGGCGCGCAGGAACACGGAGTCGCCGAGCACGCCGCGCAGCGCGCGCATCACGACCACGGGCTTCACGTAGCTTGCTTCCTGATACGCGTCGTCATTCGGGTAGGCATCGGCGTGCACCATGAGCGGCTCGTCCACGCCGCGCTCATGGTCCAGCAGATACTGGCGCTGCTGCGCACGCTGCTCGTCGAATCCGAGAAATTCGCGCACGCCCAGCGCCTCGTTGTACGACGCGAGCCCTTCATCCATCCAGGCGAAGCGCGTTTCATCCGACCCCACCAGCATCGGGAACCACATGTGGCTCGTCTCGTGCACCGTGACGAGATACAGCTCGTTGCCGTTCTGCACGCCGCCAATGTGCGTGAGCATCGGAAACTCCATGCCGCCGCTCACGAACCCCTCCACCGCGGTCATGTGCGGATAGGGATACGGCCAGAGCAGGTTCGACAGGAACTCGATGGACTGTTTGAGATAGACCGATGACTTGGTCCACGCCAGCTCGTTGGGACGGTAGAACGTGTAGATCATCGTGCTGTCCACCGCGCCGCGTCCATCCCGATTGCCCACGCGTGCCCCGGTGGCATCCCACAGATAATCCTTCGACGCGGCCCACGCGAAGTCGCGCACGTTGGTCGCCCGGAAGTGCCAGGTGAGCGTGCCGGTGGTGCCGGAGCGCGTGGCGCGCCCGGGACCGCGATCTCCCTTGGTCACGATACTCGTGAGCTGGCCCGATCGCTTCGCTTCGGCGAGGCGCGACCGCGACTGGTCCGTGAGCACCTCCTCCGGATTCTCCAGCGTGCCGGTTGCCGTGACGAGCTGGTTATCGGGTGCGGTGATCGTTACGTCGTAGTCGCCGTAATCCATGTAGAACTCGCCGCGGCTCACGTACGGATCGGTGTCCCAGCCGGCGACGTCGTCATACACCGCCACCTGCGGATACCAGTAGCCCAGGACGAAGACGCTCCCATCGGTTCCCATGCGCGGGTTCGCCTTGGGCGGAACCTTGAACGACCAGTTGAACGCGAGCTCGGCGCTGTCGCCCGGAAGCATGTGTCGCGGCAGTTGAATCCGGCCGAGCGTGTTGATCACGCGATAGCCGACCGCGCTGTCCGACGTTTGCGGCTGGAGCGTCACGCCCTGTGCGGCGACGCGCGCGATCTGCAGGCCGGGCGTGGCGGGCACCGGCTGATCCTTCGGCGCGGTGGCGGTGTTGATGTTCTGATAGAGATCGATCGCGAGCGACGTGAGGGTGTCGGGCGAGTGATTGACGTACATCACCGTCTCCGTTCCCGAGAGCATCTGCGTCTGGGGATCGAGCGTCGCCTGGATGCGATAGTGTGCCGTCTGCTGCCAGTAGTTCGGACCGGGCACGCCCGTGGTGGTGCGTGTGCCGTGCTGCACCGCGGCGGCGAAGAGCGAGGCTTCCTGCGTGTCAGGCGGCACGCTGGCCGCGGGCGCGGGGGCAGGAGCGACGGGGCCCGGCCGGGAGCACGCGGTCGCGAGGGACAACAGGAGCAGAATGCGCAGACGTGAAGTCATCGTACGGATGCATGAGGGTGAAACGACACGTGGCGCGACCGCGCCGCCATAGTTGTAACCCGCAAACGCCAATCGATCCAGAGCGAGCCGGCA
>JBOHTE010000551.1:0-1545 GCA_050733555.1 Gemmatimonadaceae bacterium
TGAGCCGCGTGGGCGACAGGATCAGCAGAGCAGCGCGCGCGGCCTGCCGCGCCACTGCGCTCCTGTTGCTGGCCATCCTTCCGCTCGCGCGCACGGCGCTGCTCCCGTTCGCGCTGGCTGGCGCGTACTGGCTCTGGCGCGACAGAGGGACGCCCAGGTGGCGCCGCGCGCCGAGTGTCCTGCTCGTACTTGCGCCAACCGCGGCCTGGGTGGCGTGGGGCGTAACGCATGCGCACGAAATTCCCTTTGCGTGGCGACTCGACTACGGCCCATATCTCGCCGTGATGCATGCCGCGCACTTCAGCGTCGTCGACTGGATCCATCTTGCCGGCTTGCAGTTCACCAGTGGATTGATCGGGCTGGGGCTCGCCATTCCACCCATCGCGTGGGGCGGCGTACTCGCCGGTGGCGCGCTCGGGTCTCCCTTCTCTCGCGTGCGCACACTCTGGCCGCTCGCGCTCGGCGCGCTCGGCAGCGTGCTGGCGCTCGCCGCGTGGCCCGCGGTGCAGACGCGATTCTACGCGGCGATCCTTCCTGTCGTCCTCGCCATTGGCGCGGCGGGCATGCCGGGATTTCTCGAGCGCGATCGCCGCGGCGCGCGCCGCCGCATTGGAGCGCTGCCGTGGGTCGCACTGGGCGCGCTCACGATTGGCTGGCTGGCACTCGTTGCGCGGGGACATGTCGGCGGAGCACGCGCGATGCACGCCATGACCGCGCCGGACTCGGCACTCGTCACCTGGATCCGCGCCCGCCCCGACGACACGCCCATTGCCGCGGAGCGCGAACCCGAGCTCGCGCTGCGCACGGGTCGGCCCATCTATCCAGCGGGCGAGCTGAATCCGCGCTCGGCGCTGGACCACACGCCGTATTTACGATTCTCCCTCACGGAAAGTCTTTGTATGGCCGAGCGCGGCTGGCTGCTGGTGTCGGACACGACCGGCGCGCTCGGCGCCGCGTGGCGCGCACTCGCCGCGCGAGCGAACTCGCCGGTTTCCTTCGGCACCCCGGAAAAGATCGGCGACCGGGGAGAAGCTGTGACCTTCACCTGTCGCAACGCTCCCGCTCCCTCGCCACAGCCGCCCGTCACCCGCCGCTGATCGCACTCGCTACGCACTTCCAGCCACCGACTACCAGCTCCCGTTCTTCAACCAGCTACCGCTTTTAAACCAGCTCCCGCTCTCAAACCCGCTACCAGCCACCAGCTACCGCGGTTAACCTTCCCCCACTCCACCCCACCCGATCCAGAGTTCTCCACGTGAAGCGATTCGTATTTCTTGCTCTGCTCATTGCTGCCGGTGGCAGCGTGCTTCCTGCGGCATCCACCGCGCAGGAAACCGACCATCCCCTTGCGGCGTTCGCGACGCGGCACGTGGTGGTGTTGCCAGTGCACTTCCTCGGCATGGGTGATTCGCTGGGCTGGGCCGCGCAGATTCCCGACACGCGCGCGTATCTCGACGAGGTGGACGCCGAGATTCACTTCGCGCTGTCGAACGTGGGCGTCAAGGATGTCTGGGTATTTCCCAAGGCGCTCGTCGCGATGTCCAG
>JBOHTE010000552.1:0-1442 GCA_050733555.1 Gemmatimonadaceae bacterium
TAGAGCGCCCCATCCAGGATGCGGAACGCCTCGCCCGATCCGCCGCGAATGAACCGCGCGATGGCGTAGCCGTGCATCGGCTGCCAGGAGAGCGCGCGCAGCACGAGCACGTTGAGCGTGCCCTGCAGCAGGTCCAGCTCCGTGGTCGTCATGGCGCCAGTATACCCTCAGGTGTTGATACAATCAAGTGTTGAGGGAACGACCGCCCGGCCACGTGCGAGACCTTCCAAATCACGCCGCGCCGCGCTACATACGCTCCTCAGCACGCAGCGAATGGCGCCGCCGGCACGTAGCGCCGGTACCCACCCCGCTCTCCGCTCCCTCCCGCGTATCCGTCAGGAGACCAGTGATGCGACGCTACACCCTCGCGGCCGGACTCTCGCTCTCGATGCTCGCCCTCCTCACTACCCCCGGCATCACACCGGCGCAGCAGACCCGATCCGATCGCGGCGCCAGCGCCGCCAGCGGCACCGCCACGGACCTCTCGGCCGCGAAACCGGGACGCGATCCGAAGCAGCCCATCGACGAGGCCTACACGAAGAAGATCCGCGAGTACACCACCGAACCATTCTTCCTCTCGCCGCTCGTGGACTATCTCCCGGCGTCGAAAACAGTCCCCACCCCCGCGGCGGTGCTCGGCGACATCGCCGGCTCGCCCACGAAACTGCCCTACTCCACCGAGGTCTACGCGTACATGCGCATGCTCGCCAAGGCGACGCCGCGCGTGCGTGTGTACTCGATTGGCCGCACCGAGGAAGGACGCGAGATGATCGCCGTCGCCGTCGCCTCCGATTCGCTCATGGCGTCGCTCGACCGGAACAAGGCCAACCTCGCGCAGCTCGCCGACCCGCGCACCATCGGCATGGACGACGCGCGCGCCGAGCGGATCATCGGCAACACGACACCCGTGTACTACATCACGGGCACGATTCACTCCACCGAATCGGGCGCGCCCACGGCGCTCATGGAACTCGCCTATCGTCTCGCGGTGGACGACAGCCCCTACATCCGCAACATCCGCGACCATCTCATCACGCTCATCACGCCCATCGTCGAGGTCGATGGCCGCGACCGCGAGGTGGATCTCGTGAAGTGGCACTTCGCGCACCCCAACGAGACGTACTCCAACCTCATCTACTGGGGACACTACGTGGCGCACGACAACAATCGCGATGCCATGGGCCTCACGCTCAAGCTCTCGCAGAACGTGCTCAACACGTACCTCGGCTGGGATGCGCAGGTGCTGCACGACCTGCACGAGTCCGTCCCCTTCCTCTACGACAACACGATTGGCGACGGCCCCTACAACGCCTGGATCGATCCGCTGCTCGCCAACGAGTGGCGCATGATCGGCTGGAACAACGTGCAGGAGATGACGCGGCTCGGCATGCCCGGCGTGTTCGCGCACGGCGACTTCGACACCTGGTCGCCCGGCTATCTGA
>JBOHTE010000553.1:0-3411 GCA_050733555.1 Gemmatimonadaceae bacterium
TTCCGGGAAGTGTGGGCACGCCCGCCAACCGAGGTGCTGCAGTCGCACGTGGTCGGTGAGCGTTCCACGGTTTCCGTCGTAGGAGAGGTAGACGATTCTGTCTTGCGTCCTGGTCCACGCCGTCACCAAGTCAACGATGACGCCTACGGCCGAAGACGCGAGCACGCCATTCGACCAAACCACCTGCGGTCTGCCTCCAGCGGCACCGTAACGCGCCGCCTCGCGCGCGAGTTTGTCCGGCGTGAGGAAGCCGAGGCAGGTCATGCATGGGCCGCCAGGCATCGAAAGGATTAGCTGCCCGCCGATACGTGGTGGATCATCGCCGACCTGATGAACATCCATGCCGATATCGATGTATGGGATGGCGAACCGGCGAGCGAGCACTTCGGCCTCTTGCCGCTGTGCAAAGGAGTCGACGCATCCGACGATGATGTCACTGGACCGGAACAATTCGGCGCGCTGCTGCCAAGGCCCCTCGTGCGTCATGATGTTGACGCTCCGGTTCACCGCGGAGGCGATGCGGCTGGCGATTTCGACCTTTATGCGGCGCGCGTCAACGTCATCAGCCGTCGCACCGACCAGTCGATTGAGATTCGATTCGTCGATGCGGTCGCCGTCGGCGACCCGAATGTTCTCCACGCCAAGATGAGCGATCTGTTGTCCCACGTGAGAGCCGCCGCCGCCGAAACCCAACAACCCGATGCGGACTGACGCGAATTGCGCTTCGCTGGCCGGCCCGAGGAATGACTGCCGCGAATACCTATCAGTGGTCTCGCTTGCTTGATGAGCCGAACCGCCCATTCGGAGCGATTCTCCAAGTTGCAATCGCATTGGGTAGCCAACCAACGCCAAGCGGGCGGGAACTGATGGGGTCGTCTCGCCAGGCATCCATATCCACGCGTTTGCGCCGTCGGCGCTCACCACGATCATCCCGTGCGGCTGGGTCGGCTGAGCGGCATGTAGACTCTGCACGAGGCGGGTCTGCTCGACCCGATCGGTCATACTGAATGACGGGATGCCGGCGTGATCGTGCAGATGTACGTGGAAGACGCCAAGTCCAGACGTGAGCGCGCACACGATTGCTTCCCGGATCGCCGCAACTCCGATGCGTGCGCCGGCCCCGCGGCCGGGAACGTACTGCTCATCCGGAACCGCTCGGTAGCCTGCAGCGATGACCACAGGGCCGTCCTCGCTGGGGCCGATCGCCGCCGTCAGGAATCCAACGCGCTCCGCAGCGAACCGGTGCGGTCGACGAAGGTCCGTCCGCGCTCGGTCAGCTATCGAGCTTGGAATTCGGAGTATTGCCGCCCCTACCGGAGGGTCCGGAAATCGGCGCGCCGTCCGCGAGGTACGCCGCGTTCGCTGGCCGCTCGGCCTCGCCATTAGCGAAACGCCTCAAGGTGAGCACTTACCATCTGAGCCAGTCGGAGGCCACTGCGAGTCTTCCAAGACACCGCAAACCAATTGCGCTCCAGGACGCGCACGTTGGAGGCATTCCAGTTGCGCGCCGTCTTGCACGTGCTCGCCTTCGACAGGAAAAGTCGAGACTCATACCCGTCGCGTGCCGTCGGGCAAAGGAGCGCCTCCACCGTCGCCTCGGAACACCCCGCAGGGAGCACAAGACTTGGAATCAGGAAGTAGAGCACGTCAGCCTCGGTCGCCTGTTGAAGACCGGGGTAGAGCGTGCGCAACTCCGCCACCTGCTCGTCAGCGAAAGACATACTCAGTCGGATGACCCGCTGTCCTTGGGATACGAGACGAACACCTCGCCGCCCTTGATCGTCACGCTGCCGTTGTCAGCTAGCGGAGTCAGCGGAGGTGAGTTGCCTTCGATAACCTGCGCCAGCTCGTCCGCCTGCGGCACTCCGCCGAGCGTCTTGATAGCGCTGACCGTCTGCCGGCCGCGGTGAATCGAGTACGGCTGTTGATTGTTGTTGATGTTGTTGATGTTGTTGTTGATGGTGATCGTCACGACGTCCTGCCGGTGGTCGCCGCTTGAACCTCCGTTTTCGTCCGATGCGCCGGCTACAGCTGCATCAACAGACTTCGCCTGTTCTCCCATCTCAGCATCCTCCGCGCCACACGGCGCACGTCCCAGTTAGGCTTCCTTGCCGTCCCGTCGGTCTTTGTGCATCTTTGATATTACCGACGACAGCAACATACAGCATACTGTAAGTTACTAAGGCCTACTGTAAATGTCAACTTCTGGAAAGACAGATATCCCCCCAACGCTCGGCGAGCGGATTGCAGATCTCCGCGACAAGCGAGGCTTGAAGCAGCCGGAGTTAGCGAAAGCCGCGGGGATAAGCGTGACGTTCCTGAGCGAGGTCGAGAACGGCCATCGGAAACCCGGTGCCGATGCGCTCCTGGGCTTGGCCGACGCCCTGGAGACCACGCTCGACTACTTGGTAAAGGGTTCGCTACCGCCTTCAAAAAGACCTGAATCGGTAGTGATACCGCCGGAGCTGGCTGCATTGGCCGAGGAGGAGAATCTCTCTTGGCAGGACGCGCGGCAGCTGCTCAATGCACGTCGAATGGTTGTCGCACGCCGGAGTGGGTCATCGACCGCCCAAGACAGCGGGCGCCACTACTCGAAGGAGCAGTGGAGACGGCTATACGAATGGCTCAGGCAGTCGCCGCGCTGACGTTCCCACTACCCCACCACTGAACGATGCCCCCGATCGCAAGGCACCCGCGCGTTGTGTCGTTGGCCAAGGAGCTCGGCCTGAGCGCGCGCGGCGATTGCCTCGCAGCGATTCGGGAATTTGCACTGGACCAAGTCCGGAGCATCGTCGAGAACGCGCCGGTACCGATCGACTCCCTTACGGTGTTCCGCCGCGTCCTTTCCGATAAGTATCGCGTGAGAATTGAGTTCATCCGGTCCGATGAGGATATCGCGGCGATCGTGCAGAAGAATTCCGATTTCAATTCGGCACTCGCAGCGCAACTCGAGCAGGAGTTCGTTCGGGATACGACCGAAGGGATAACCCTCGAGCGAGAATTCGACGACGTTCACAAGTTTCGTTATCTCGCGGTGGTGGATGCACGAGGCGACCGGGCGGCGCGCGCGTACTTCACCGCATGGCACGAGATTGCACACCTCGTGCTGTATCCTCCGCAACTCGCATTCACGGGCTTTCGGCGGACGCCGACGGCGGCGCAGGTCAAGAAAGACCTCATCGAGACGGTGGTGGACCACGTCGCAGGGCGTCTTGCGTTTTACGAACCTCTCTTTCGCCCTATACTCGAAACGGCAGTTGGAGAGCACGGCGTGACCTTCCGCGCCCTCGAACTTGCGCGCGCCGCCGTCGATCCAACGCCGAGCCTCTTCGCATCGGCCATGGCGTGCCTGCACCTCCAAGATCGACCGATGCTTCTTGTAAACGCGGAGTTGGCGTTGAAGAAGTCAGA
>JBOHTE010000554.1:0-3112 GCA_050733555.1 Gemmatimonadaceae bacterium
GCGCGCGCCGCGCCGCCGAAGCCGATGCCTCGACCGGTGAGGCCGTCGACCTGCGCTATGTCCTCGTCGCCACGGGCTCGCGCGCGGCAGCGCTTGGCGAGTTGCTGGATGATCTCGACCCCGAGCGCGCGGTGCTGTACGCCGCGAGCGATGCCTGGGCAAGCAAGTTGGAGCACTTCGCGCACGGACGGGGGTTTTACGGCGACGACGCCGGCCTCGTGGTATCGCGCGGCGCAGTCGCTGAGCCGGCCGATCTCGTCATCCTGGCCGAACTGCCGACGACGCGGGACGCATTGCGCGCCGTGGCATCGGGCGGAGCGGTGATTGCACTCATCACGCCGCGACAGCTCCCCGCCCTGCGCCTGCTGGCGGGCACGGGGACCGTGCGTCCGTACCGGCTGCCGGATGTGGCGGCACGGGCCCGCACACACGAGCGCCGCATGCGGGATGAGCTGCAAGACGTACTACGGGCCGGCGTCCCCGCGCGCGAGCTGCTGGCACTCGAGCCGCTGCTGGAGGAGTATGACGGTGCGGAGATCGCCGCGGCTGCCCTGCGGCTGCTGGAGCGCGAACGGGAACAGCGCGGGCCGGCGCACACGCCGGTGGTGGCAGACGTCGCGGCAGCTTCCGAGACCCGGCGCGTATTCGTCAACGCCGGGACGCGCGACCAGGTGACCGCGAACGATCTCGTGGGCGCGATCGCCAATGAAGCCGGCGTGCCGGGCAACCGGATCGGGCGCATCGAGCTGCGGGAGGGTCACTCGATTGTGGAAGTGAGCGCGGAGCTCGCGGAGCAGGTAGTGGCGCGTCTGACCGGCGTCACGGTACGCGGACGCCGGCTGCTGGCGCGAATGGACCGCGACGGTGGCGAGCGCGGAGAGCGCGCCGACCGTGGAGACCGTGGAGATCGCGGTGATCGTGGTGACCGCGGTGAGCGCCGCGACTCCGGCGACCGGGGCCCGCGCGGGGCACGTCCATCGCGCAGCGATCGCCCCCAGCGACCGGAGCATCCGCCCCGTCCACCCCGTCCGGCGCGACCTCCGCGTCCATGACGGAGCAGATGTACTACGGCGCGCGCAGCGGGTGGATCGAGGTGGTCGCCGGCGTGATGTTCAGCGGCAAGAGCGAAGAGCTCATTCGCCGCGTGCGGCGCGCGATCATTGGCAGGAAGACGGTGCAGGTGTTCAAATCGCACCTCGATGACCGCTACCACGGCGTGTTCAGCATCTCGAGTCACGACGGGCGCAGCGTTGAAGCGCTGCCCGTTGATGCGTC
Organism: Gemmatimonadaceae bacterium; assembly: GCA_050733555.1. Taxonomy (GTDB): domain Bacteria; phylum Gemmatimonadota; class Gemmatimonadetes; order Gemmatimonadales; family Gemmatimonadaceae; genus JADGGM01. Next base: position 1,276 of record JBOHTE010000554.1, read on the forward strand.
CTTGCAGATTGCGCAGCAGGTGAATCCGCTGGCGGACGTCGTCGCGATAGACGAGGCGCAGTTTCTGGACGCCGGCATCACGCCGCTCGCCGCGGCGCTCGCCGCCCGCGGCATCCGCGTGATTCTCGCTGGCACCGACACCGATTTCCGCGGTGAGCCGTTCGGTCCCATGCCGCAGCTCATGGCCGTTGCCGACATGGTGGACAAGCTGCACGCGATCTGCGTGATCTGCGGCGGGCCCGCCAGCCGGAATCAGCGGCTCATCGAGGGAAAGCCCGCGCGCTACGACTCGCCTGTGATCATGGTGGGGGGTCGGGAGTCCTATGAGGCACGCTGTCGCCACTGTCATCAGCTCCCGCGGATGGACGAGGATCAGGTTCCGCTGCTCTGATCGGCTTCGTGGCGCCGTTGACAGCGGCATCCGAGGTACCCTAGCTTCGCACATTCCGTCCGTCCCCTCCCCCGATCACCACCATGCGCGTCCCCTTTCCGCTGCTCATGTCGCTCGCGCTCGTTCTCGCCGCGTGTCAGAGCGACTCGCCGGTCCAGCCATCCACCCGTGCGAGTCTGTCGCTGCGCGTGAACATGCAGCAGGCGCCAGCCGGATCCACTGTGGAGGTGCAGATCTTCGGCGTGTCGAGTGGACAGGATCTCCCGCCGATCACGTTGTTCGATGGCAGCTTCCCGGTGACGACCGGGCTGCAGCAGGTGCCCATCACGTTCGATCTGACGCCATGTCTCGCGCTCAACGCGCCGGACGCCAACGGGCCATTCTGCCCCATCGGCGTGTTCGGCATTCTGCGCGGCGCCCAGGGCGACACGCTGGCGCTGAGCAGTTCCGGTCAGACCTACCTGGCGCGTCCGGGACAGGTGACGCAGGCGAGTCCGATCTATCTGGTCACCGGGAACAGTCCCCCGGTGCTGGATTCGGTCAGCTCCGCGATCGAGGTGGAATCCGGCCTGCTCCGCTTCCAACTCGGCGGCTCGGACCCGGATGGCGATCTCTCATTCATCGACATCAACGCCGACGCGGGAGCGACGGGCGTGTCCGTCCTGACCACCACGGCACTTCCGCTTCCGGCGGCGTCATTCAGCGGAACCGCATTCGCACTCGGACAGGAGAACCAGGGCCCGTTCATCGCGTCGATCACACTGTACGATACGAAGTTCAACAACAGCGGCCTCGACAACACCACCGAGGTATCCCCGGCCATTCTGGATTACGGGCTGGTGGACACGCTCACCACGTCACTCACGGCTGATTCGCTCGTCATGACGTTCACTGATGTGATTGGCGTCGCCGACAGTGCCGAGGTGGTGGTACGCAATCGGCTCCCGGCGGACCAGGCGTTGGGAGACTCGATCTACTTCGTGTGTGGCGGGCGATTCAGCGACCCGGCCGCTGCCCGCGTGGCCTGCGGGCGAACGGTTCCCTTTGCGAGTGCCTCGGTCATCGTCGTGCCCATCAACGCGAACGGACAGCCCGGGAAGGGGTTGTTCTGCGACGTGCCGGGCAGTTGCACGCAGCCGGTGTACGCGACGTTCCGGCGGCAGCGCGGCGCACGCCACCCGTGATTCTGGTTGGGCTCACCGGGAACATTGCGAGCGGAAAATCCACGGTTGCACGGCTGCTTGCGGCGCGTGGTGCGACGATCATCGATGCCGATGCGCTGGCGCGCCGCGCCGTGGAGCCCGGATCGCCGGCGCTGCACGCGATCGTCGGGCGCTGGGGGGATGCGCTGCTCTCCGAGGATGGCACGCTGGACCGGGCGGCGCTGCGGCACATTGTCTTCGCCAATCCGGCGGAGCTCGAGGCGCTCAACGCCATCGTGCACCC
>JBOHTE010000555.1:0-5733 GCA_050733555.1 Gemmatimonadaceae bacterium
GCTCTCGCGCGACTCGATTCGCACGCTCGAGGCGGCGGAAGCGCGTGGCGCCGGTGGCCCGCGTCGAGGCCGCGCCGGCCCCATGCGCGTGCCGGACAAGGTGGGCCTCAACCGTTTCGCGTGGGACCTTCGCTATCCCGATGCGGTGGGATTCCGGAATCTGATCATGTGGGCCGGCGGCACGCGTGGACCGCTGGCCACGCCAGGGAACTATTCCGTGCGGCTCACCGTGGACGGGCAATCCCAGACGCAACCCTTCGTGCTCCGCAAGGACCCGCGCATTCCCGCCACGCAGCAGGATCTCGACGCGCAACTTGCGCTGCTCATCAAGATCCGCGATACCCTGAGCGCGGCGAACAACGCGGTCCGCACCATCCGCAACGTGCGCTTCCAGGTTGACCAGCGGCGGCCCAGCGCGCCAAAGGCGTTCGTCGCCGCAGCGGACCGGCTCCTCGCCGCGTTGGCAGCGATCGAGCAGGCCGTGTACCAGACGCAGAATCGGAGTGGTGAGGATCCCCTCAACTACCCCATTCGGCTGAACAACAAGATTGCTGCGTTAGGGAGCACGGTGTCGAGCGCGGACGCACGCCCCACCGATCAGAGCTACGTGGTATTCGACACGCTCACCGCGCAGCTCCAGACGCAGCTCTCGCTGCTCACGCGCGAACTGGCGGCTGGACTTCCCAAGGTGAATGCGGTCCTGAGGAAGGCCGGCCAGCCGCAGATCATCCCGAGCACGGCGGAGCCACCGGCACCGGCGTCATCGGGCGAAGAGCAGGAGTAGATCGTAGAGCGCGTGCGTCCAGGCATCGATGCCGAAGCCGCGCAGCAAGTAGATGGCGCTGAGCGCGAGTCCCGCGATCGCCCGAAAGGTGAATGACGACACGGCGAACGGGTCGCCGTACGGGCCCACGTAGTGAAATGCCGAGAACAGCAGCGCGCCCACGATGGCGGCGAACACGCCGGCCACTCGTGGGCGCCAGCGCAGCGCGTCACGCGCCAGCAGAAAGAGTCCCGAGACGAGCAGCACGCGAAAGAGCAGTTCCTCGTACAGGCCCGCGCCAAGAGACACCATGACCCGGGTCCAGAGGTCGAAGCGCTGCACCTGCACCATGGCGAGCAGGTGCGTCGCTCCGAGCAACTGCGCGGTGACGACGCCGACGACGAGACCCAACGCCAGGGCGAGGATCACGGCCTCGGCGAACATGGCGCCGAACTGCCAGCCGCGCAGCCGCCAGCCATGCGCGCGCCCGTCACGTATGATGAGCCATCCACCCACGCCCACCAGCACGGCGCCAAAGAGCAGTGGTCCGCGGGGACCCGCCAGGAACCGGAAGAAGGATTCGAGGAGGACATCGGCGCCATTGCGGATGCCGCGGGTTTCCGAGCGCGGCAGGATGGCGACGAGCGTCTCGTAGAGGCCAAGCAACGGCACCGCGAACAGCAGGCTGTAGCGCGGCGACCGGCTCTCCTGCCAGTAGCGGCGCGCTTCGAACACGCGGGGCGTCATTGCACCGAATGATGCCCCGCGGAACCGACCCACACCAGTCGCGCCAGGCTGCGCGCCGGGCTACTTGTTGCTGTTGGGAACGTCGACGCGGAGGCCGTGCGTGGTGGCACTCTGGTGATAGCCGAAGGCGAGGGAGCCGCCCAATGAGATGACGCCCAGGATGAAGAGCGCGAGCGCGAGAGTGAATCGGCGCAGACCAACGCCCGTGGCAAACGCGAAGACGATGAGACAGACGCCGAGCGCGAAGAAGGAGATGGGAATCCAGTACACTGCCGTTCTCCAGCTGCGATGGGGGAACGCGCCCGCCATGATGCGGCGAACGCATGGTGGCTGAGAAGTTGCGCGCGACCGGTCCGGAATGGAAGGGGAACAGACCCGCGAAAACGCCCGCGGCGGCAGCACCGCGGGCGTTCCGCATCCTCCGGTGATCGTCCTACGGACCTGCTAGGCTCCCGCCGTCAGCCATTTCGCGACACCACCATGGCGCGAACATGCGCCCTTGCGATGCGTGGCGTGCGAGTACAGGCCGTCCTTGCACTGGGCAATCGCGCCCGTGGGATCATTGTTCTCATGCGCGCTCGACTTGCCGGCCGCCATGCCGTTCGTTGCTTTCCCGCTGGCTCGCGCGGCACTGGTGCCTGCGGTGGGCGACGCGGTTGTGGCGGCAGGAGATGCTGGCGCCGCCGGCGTCGTCGCCGCGTTGGTTGCCGGGCTCGTTGCCGCGCTGGGGCCGCTCGCCGCCGAGGCAGCCTTGTTCACGCCGCCGTGACCGCGGCATGCGCCGCGTCCGCCCTTCGACATCGAACCATCCTTGCATGTCACCATCGCGGCGGCTGCCGCACCCGCCGTCGAGCTGGCCCCGGAGGATGAAGCGGCCTTGGAGGATGAAGCGGCCTTGGAGGACGCAGCCTTCTGAGACGTTGCCGCCGCTCGGGCCGCCTTCGTCGCCGCACGGTCCACTCCGCCATGCCCGGAGCAGGCGCCCCGACCAGACACCGTGGACGTGGTACTGTCCTTACAGATCGTCGTCGCGGTCGCCTGTCCGTAGGCGAGCGCGGGAAGCGCGAGCGCCGCCGCCATGAATGCCGACACCAGCGTGTACCGAGTGGACATGGTCACTCCATGTTGAATTGCCCAGGACGCGTGAGGTTGCCAGGACGCTGAACGACTAACGCGGCAACGTGAGAGCGACCAGATGCGCGCGCACAAATTTTCCTTTATGCACGAACGCCGTGTGCTACGGCCAGCTGAAGATGTTGGTGGCGGGCGTGGCGGAGCGCAGGCGGGCGATCGTCCCCGGCTCGCTCCAGAGCGTGCTGAACGGACTCGAAATGGAGAAGCGCAACTCGTAATGCGCGTTCGGGTCCGGCACCAGCGGCACGGCAAAGTCCACGCGCATGAGCCGGCGGGACTGTTTGGGAATCGCGAGCAGCAGGCCCAGCCCGGCGCTGACGCGGATGGCGGCATCCTGTCCATATGGAACACTGCCCGCCCACATGCGTCCGGCGTCGGAGAATGCCGCGATGCCGATGTTGTCGAACTTCGTGAATCCGCCCAGGAGCCAGCGATGTTCGGAACGCAGCACGAGTCGCTGGCCGCCCACGATGCGGGAGCCGCTGTAGCCGCGCACGCCACCGTCATGATCACCCAGCGTGAGCTGGAACGGCGTCTGCTGTCGCCACGAACCGGCGAACTCGAGGCTCCAGATCTGTGTCTGGTGGTCAGTGGGCTTGTGATACCAGGCGAGCCGTCCGCTGCCGACCACGTCACCCCACCGATGCAGCTGCGGCTGGCGCTCCGATTCCCAAGTGGTGCGAATGGCGAGATACGAGTGGCCGCTCACGACGCCGGCGTACGCGTCCGTGCTCCAGAGGTCGCCGCGCTGACCACCGCCGATACCCTGCGCCAGGGTGGTCGCGAGTTGCACGCCCTGACCCACGTCCTGCGCGCCGGCCAGCGCATCGAATCCGGTGACCGTGCGAAAGGTGAGTGCCCGCAGTCCGAACACGCCGCCGAACCGCCCTCCGCGCACGGACGCGTAGCGTCCACGCAGCGTGGAATCAGGATCACTGGCGAAGCCGGTGTCCGAGAGCACCACCGCATTCGGAGCAGGAACGATGTTCTCATGCGTGTACAGAGGCCCCACGAAGAATCGCACCGTTCCACCACCGAGCCGCACGACTCCACCCAGGTCATACCGCTCGCGATGCACGGAGAGCGAGAGCGCGGAGCCATCGGGACGCAGGAAGCCATCGTAATTCTCGAGGCGGCGATAGCCGGCGAACCACGCCGTCTGCTGAAATTGTGTGTAGAACGGGTGCGAGACGGTGTACTCGTAATGGGCAGAAACCGGATAGCGCTCCGCGATGAAATTCAGCGTATTCGGCATGCCCAGCAAATGATAGTCGACGAACCGGGCGCCAAATCCCTCGCGATACGCGAACCCGCGCCGCCACGACATGGCGCCGTACATGCCGTTCCCGAGAATGTTCGCGTTGCCGTAGCGGAACGAGGACACGGCGGTGCCGCGCAACTGCATACCGATCACCAGCGGAATTTCGTCCACGGTGGAGACCTCGACGCGCACCGTGTTGTTGGAGTCCGGTACGGCGCGCACGGTGGCATTGGCCAGGTAGGGCTGGGCGCGCAACACGCGCCCCGACTCCGCCAGTCGGAATTCCGAACATGGCTGCCCCACCTTCACCTGCATGAAGGGCAGGATTGCCTCTGCCTTGGTGGTGACGTGTTGCAGGACGGCGGCCACGATGGGGCGCGCGAACGTGGACCGGGAGAGCAGCGGCGGCGGCTCGCGCGTGATCTCGATGGCGGACACGATGCGGCCATCGCAGGGCGCGAGAGCCGTGCTCGTATCAGCTTGGGCGCGGGCGAGCGCCGGAACGAGCGCCAGTGCGAGCGCGAAGGGAAAGGACCGGCGCATGATCGACGGCAAATATGCTACACCCCGTGCACTGCTCAGGGCAAGTGCGTGCCGACCCTGCCTGACCCGCGGTAGTCGTGCAGAATCAGGCCTTGTATGTTTGGACGGTGAGGCGATACGCTCTGCAGTCTTCCGCCAGGGGCACTGTGCGTGCAGCGCACGGTGTGATCGCATGCCTGGCACTTCTGGCCATGGCGTGCGGACCGGGTAGCGGCCCGACGCCCACGACCGGATCGCGGCCCGCATCGCGCGGCGTCGCGACACCATCCGCCGCGTCGAATGCCGCGGTGGCCAGCGCGAACGCCCGTATTCCGGCACCCGTCCTCGCCGTCCTGGATACGATTCGGGAGACGGCACACGCCCCGGCGGGATATCGCGGCGGGCGCACCTTCTCGAACGACGGCCGCGGTCATGGGCAGGTGCTGCCCCGACGCACCCGCATCGGCCTTGCCATCCAGTATCGCGAGTGGGATGTGCATCCGTATCATCGCGGCGTGAACCGCGGCGCGGACCGGCTCATTACCGCCAGCGACGGACGGGCGTGGTACACGGACGATCACTATCGCACATTCATTCCAATCTCACCGTGACGGATTCGCCGAGGCGCTTCACGACGGGCGCGGCATGGCTGCACCGCATCGTCGCTGACCTTCCGGAGCTCACGGATTGGGCATGGTCGCTCGACAGGAGCGCGAGCGCGTCGCTTGTGATGCGCGTGCTGCGCGGCAGACACATGCAGACGGTCACGACCCTGTGCGATGAGATGGGAGCGGCGTTGCAGTTTCCGTACTACTTTGGCGGGAACTTCAATGCAATCGAGGATTGCCTGACCGATCTGGACTGGCTGCCAGGAAATTCATACGTTCTCGTCGTGACCGATGCGCCCAGCGTGCTGGCCCGCGCCGACCCTGACGATGTGGAGGCCTTCCTCGCGCTGCTCGCTCGAGTGCACGAGTACTGGCAGCACGGCGGAGACGCGCCCGGGTCGGAACCGGTGCCATTCGATGTGATCCTGCACGCGACGGAGGCCACCGCACCGCGACTGCAGGAGCGGCTCACGGGAGCACACGTGGTGGCGAGCGAGCTGCGAATTCCGTAACTGCGTCTCTCGCGCGCGACGGCGCGCTGCCCTTCACCTTCTCAAGGACGGCCCACGATGCGGAGCTACCTCACGGAGTTCATCGGCACAGTCTTTCTCGTGGTTACCGTGTGCCTCACGGTCACGCTGAGCCAGCCGCTGGCCGCGATCGCGATTGGCAGCGCACTGATGTTCATGGTGTACATG
>JBOHTE010000556.1:0-1529 GCA_050733555.1 Gemmatimonadaceae bacterium
GAGTACGACTTCGCGCAGTGGTATCCCAAGCCCGTGGTCTACGATCGCAGAGGGTGGGAGCCGAACGCCTTCGTCCCGTCGGGCGAGCTGTACGGCGAGTTCGGTACGTACGACGTGACGCTCGAGCTGCCGCGCGACCAGGTGGTCGCGGCCACGGGCGTGCTCGTGCAGGGCGACCCCGGGTGGGAGCGGGTGAAGACCTGGGGCGCGCTGCACTACGTGCCCGGGGCGCGTGGGTCCATCGCCGCGTTCGCCGATTCCACGCTGCCGCCCGACTATCGCATTGTGCGCTTCATCGGGCACAACGTGCACCAGTTCGCCTGGGCCACGTCGCCCGACTACGTCTTCGAGGGCGGACTCTATCGCGACACGATTCCCGTGCACGTGCTCTATCTCCCCCGCGATTCATCGCGCTGGGGGAACGGCATCGCGGTGCACAACATCGAGCACGCGCTCGCCTGGCTCGAGTCCATCTACGGTCCGTACGGTTATCCCATCGCCGTCGGGCTGCAGCGACTCGACGGCGGCGCCACCGAGTTTCCCATGCTCGTGATGTACGGCGGCTTGTCGCAGGGCGTGGTGCTGCACGAGATGGGGCACCTGTATTCGTACGGCATGCTCGCCAACAACGAGTGGCGCTCGGGGTGGATGGACGAGGGGCTCACGTCCTACCAGACCGCGTGGGCCGAGAAGACCACGCTCCCGGAGCGCGCACGCGGAGAGGCGCCGCGCGTGCCGTCGCGCCGGAGCGGATACGCGGCGCATGCACTCGTGCCCTCGCCGCTCGACCGCGGCGACCTGGGACTCTTTCACCTCGACCTCATCCATCGCGACCAGCCCATTGGCATTCCGGGCTACGAGTTCACGGACTTCGGTGTGTACAACCAGATGGTGTACAGCCGCGCTTCGATGATGTACGGCGCACTGCGCGACGCCATCGGCGATACGGCGTTCACGCGCTTCCTGCACGACTACTACGCGCGCTGGCGGTTCAAGCACGTGGATGAGCTGGCGATGCGCGCGTCCGCCGAGCGCGTGTCGGGAGGCTCACTGGCGTGGTTCTTCAGTCAGTGGGTGCACCACACCGGGCTCACTGACTATGCGTTGCGCGATGTGCGCATCACGCGCGCCGCGGATGGCTGGCTCACGCGTGCGCGCGTCGTGCGCGTGGGCGAGTACCGTCACCCCATGCCCGTGGGCGCACGCACGAGCAGCGGGTGGATCACGGCGCGCGCGTCGGCCCTGGCGGATGACCAGTGGGTGGAGCTGCGCACATCGGAGCGGCCCAGCGAGGTGAAGCTCGACCCGGAGCATCTCACGGTGGACTGGGACCGGCGCAACGACGCGCTCGCCCCACCGGCGGTGCGCACGGTATTCGACTGGCCCTTTCTCGACCAGTCCGCGCGCGGTGCCGAAGTCGTCGCGGTGCGACCCATGCTCTGGTACACCGATCCCGGCGGGCTCACGCCGGCGATCCGGCTGCGCACCAACTATCAGGGCGACATGGATCGCTGGGAGCTGGGCGTCGC
>JBOHTE010000557.1:0-1312 GCA_050733555.1 Gemmatimonadaceae bacterium
CAGTCGCAGTTGCAGGCCACCATGTGCTCCACTCTGGCGCGCCACTTCACGCGATTCGCCACGGTATCCTCCGGTGTCTAGTGAACTCCGCGCAGCAGCAGAAAGGCTCCGATTGCCATCATCACGATACCCAGCACGCGCCCGAAGCGCGCACCGTGGGGCAGCACCTTTTCCACGAAGATGGCGCCTGCGACCACGACCATCCACACGAGGTTCATTACGCCGAGGACGGTCAGCACCAGCATGAGGCCCCAGCAGCACTCCACGCAATAGGTGCCGTGGTGGGCGCCCATGATGAGCGTCCCCGCGGGCCCGTCGCGCCAGGCGTGCATGAGAAAGAATACGGGCGAACGGCAGTGGCCGAGACACGTGGACTTCCACTTCGTGAGCTGATAGGCGCCAGCCAGGAGCAGGGCGCAGCCGCGCTCCACCGGCCCGAACATTCCCATCGGAACAAGGGAGATGACGAGATAGATGGGCAGGCCGAACGCGGTCCACACCACGAGATATCCGGCGACGAACAGCCATGTCGGCGCCGGCCGCACGCCCAGGTCGGCCCGCGACCGCGAGGCACCAGCGAACAGGCGTACGGTGGGGTAGACCGATGGCGCCATCATGGCAGCCATCATCGCCAGCCAGGCGGCGAGGAATACCGGAAGGGTCATCATGGTATAACCGTATAGCCGTATAGCCGTATAGCCGTATAGCCGCTGGAGCCGATGTCCGCGCGATGGCTAGTGCACGCCGCCCATCAATCCGCGTACCGGCTTGATCATGAGGAACGCAACGAACGACGCGCCGAGACACACGGCAGCGACGGTGCCGAAGAGCAGCGGCAGCGGCGCCGAGGAAATGAATCCAGCCGCATAACCCGCCACCTTGTTGCCCACCGAGTCCGCCAGGAACCACACGCCGAGCATGAAGCCCACTATCCGTACTGGAGAGAGCTTCGTGAACACCGAGAGCCCTACCGGAGAGAGCGACAGCTCGCCGAGCTCCTGGATGAAATAACAGCCAATGAGCCAGAAGGGACTCACGCGAACGCCCGGCGTGTCCTGCAGGTGGAAGGCGGGGATGAGCAGCAGCACGAAGGACAGTCCAATGAAGAAGAGTCCCGCGGCGAACTTCGCCGGCGTTGACGGCTCCCGTTCCTTGAGCCGCACCCAGAGCCACGCAAATGCCGGCGCGAGCACGATGACGAAGATCGCCTGCACGCTGAGAAACCAGCTCGACGGAAAGCTGTAGCCGAAGAAGGACGTGCGGGTGAAGCGGTCGCCGAAGAGATTGAGCGTGGAGCCGGCCTGTTCGTACG
>JBOHTE010000558.1:0-3407 GCA_050733555.1 Gemmatimonadaceae bacterium
CGTTCGCGGATGGCTGCCGCATCGCGCAGCAGCGGCTCCGCCTCGCCGAGCCGCCGGTGATCGATCAGCAGCCGCGCGAGATCGATCTCGATCCCGGCCTCGTTCCCCGCATTGGCGTGAAACCGCTTCTCGAGCGCGAGGCTCTTGCGATAGAGCGATTCCGCTTCGGTCACCTGGCCGGCCAACGCGAGCGTGCCTGCCACCTGGCTGAGTGCCGTCGAGATCACGGGGTGCTCGGTGCCGTACGCTGCCTCGAGCAACCGCAGATACTCGCGCGCCATCGGCACCGCGGCGGCGGTGTCGCCGGTCCTCGCCAGGAACCCGCTGAGATCCGACAGCGCGTACGCGGTCATCGGGTGCCCCGCGCCGTACACTCGTCGCCGAATCTCGAGCCCCCGGCGATACAGGAGACCCGCTTCCGCCTGACGCGCTGGCTGATCATCGATCAAATACGCGAGCTGCAGCACGGCGTTCGCCGTCTCGGCGTGATACGGTCCGTGCACCTGCTCGAAGATCTGGAGTGCGTCGCGAAACTGTCGCTCCGCCTCACCGGACTTCCCGCGGCGCTCGAGGACGCTGCCAAGGTAGAGATGACTCACGCCGGTGAGCGAGTCTTCGGCGCCGAGCGTGCGGGTGCGGAGCGCGAGCGCCTTCTCGTGATAATTCTCGGCCTGCACGATCTCGCCACGAAACACCGCCAGGTCGCCGAGCCGGTGAAGCGTTAGGGCCAGCGCGGGGTCGTTTGCTCCAAGGATCCGTTGCTGAATCATCAGCGCCTGGCGCGTCAACGAATCCGCGTCGGCAAATCGGCCGAGGCGTCGAAGCGCGTAGCCGAGCTGGGTGAGCGTCTCGGCGACCTTCAGGTCATCGCCACGCCCCGCGGTTCGGCGTAACGCGAGCGCGCGCTCGAGCCCGGCGCGTGCCTCGGCGAAGCGCCCGAGGTTGAGCGACAGCCGGCTCGTGACCTCCAACATGCTCGCCTGCTCGGCTGGATTGCCGTGCATTTGCTCGGCGCGAGCCACACCGCGCTCCACGAGGTCGGCGGCGGTGAGCGTGTCACCCCTGGTCTCGCCCGGATCGCTCGCCTCGAACAGTCCCAGGACGAATGACGTGACGCCGGCGGCGTCGCGCGATGCCGCTTCGGCGCGGTCCCGTTGCACGGTGGCGCGGCGTGCCTCGGACAGTGCGACCACGGCGCCGCCGATCAACGCGAGCACGATCGCCGCCACACCGATCGTCTCGCGGCGATGGCGGAGCACAAATCGGCGAGCGCGGTAGCCCGCGGTTTGGCGCTGCGCGAGCACTGGCCGTCCCGCGAGATGGCGGCGCAGGTCGTCACCCATCGACTCCACCGTGGCGTATCGCTCCTCCGGCTTCTTGCGCAGCGCCTTGAGCACGACCGCGTCGATGTCGCCGCGCAGCAGCCGCTGCTTCCCGGGCGACGTGCGTGCGACAGCGACCGACGGCGGTTCGGGCTCGCGCTCGATCACCGCCCTTTCCAGTTCGTGGAAGCTCGCGTCGCGCGAAAAGGGCGGCATTCCCGCGAGGAGGCGGTACAGCACGGCGCCGAGCTGGTAGACGTCGGTGAGCGTGGAAATCGAGCCGCCCAGAATCTGCTCGGGCGCCGCGTACTCCGGCGTGAGCCACCGCTGATGCGTACGCGTGCGCGGCGCCGCGTCCGGCGCCGACTCGGGCTGCAACAGCTTGGCGAGCCCGAAGTCGAGCAGCTTCACGCGGCCATCGCGGTCGATCAGGATGTTCGATGGCTTGAGATCGCGGTGCACGATCAGGTTGCGGTGCGCGTACTGTACCGCGTCGAGCACCGTGCGAAAGAGCTCGAGGGTCCGCCGTGTGCCGAGCGACTGCGCCGCGCAGTACACATCGATCGGCTGGCCGTCGACGTGCTCGAGCGCCAGGTAGTGCTGGCCGTCCGAGGTGACACCGCCGTCGAGGAGGCGAGCGATGTTCGGGTGGGCGAGCGAGGCGAGAATCTGTCGCTCGACGCGAAAGCGGTGTCGATCGAGGTCCGCGTCCAGGCCCGGGCGCAGCAGCTTGAGCGCCACGTGCTGCTGGAAATCGGCCGCGGCCCGCTCGGCGAGGAACACGCGAGCCATCCCGCCGCGGCCGATCTCCCGCACGATACGGTAGGCGCCGATGCGGCGTCCGGTCCACTCGACGCCGGCCTCCGTCTCACGCCGCTCGGCCACCACGGCGGCGGCGAGCGCGCTCGGCGGCGAGTCGATGAAGGCATGTGTGGCGACGGCGTGGCGGAGCAGCGAGTCGACTTCGTGGCGCAGGTCCGCATCGCCCGCGCACAGCTCGTCGAGCAGCGGCGGCCAGTTCTCCGGATCGGAGCTCAGGGCGGCGTCGAGGACGTGCTCTACGCGGCGCCAGCGTTCGGTGTCCAGGAGCGCCTCCGGATCAGCGTTCAATCGGCGAGCCGCCAGGCGCCGGCTCGCAAGGGTCTCGCACGAGCAACGCATGAATGTTCGCGTCGAATGTGCGGGGCGCCAGACCGTCCATGGGGTGAGAGGCCCGGTGCGGGCTGATCTCTGCATCCGAAGAAATCCGCTGAAAGCCGACACGAGTCGCCCGCGCGGGGCTGCGGATGTCGGGTCGCGGGGCGGTTCTACGGATGGAGGTAATGGAGGTAATGGAGCCTCGACGTCCACCCTGCACCGCACGGGAGCCTGCATGCTGTCGCTCCGCCGCCCCGCTTCACCCGGCTCACACCTGCGCCGGCTCCATCGCCCGCAGCAGGAACGCGCGCGCCTTGAGCCAGTCGCGCTCGACGGTCCGCGAGGAGATACCGAGCATCCGAGCGATGTCCTCCTGCGGAACACTGGCGAAAAAGCGCAGCTCCACGACTCGGCGAAGCCGCTGGTTCAATGCATCGAGCTGGTCGAGCGCGGCGTCCAGGGCGAGGATGTCGTCGATGTCCGTCTGCAAGGCGCTCTCCGTCCCGTCGAGTGAGACGACTCGCCAGGAGCCGGCCCGCTTGGTCGCTCCACGGCGCCGCGCAAAGTCCACGAGTACCTCGCGCATCGCCCGGGCCGCCGCGCCGAAGAAGTGGGCGCGGCTCTCCCAGCTCGCATCCGGATTGCGGCCCAACTTGAGAAACGCTTCGTGGACCAACTCGGTCGTGCTCAGCGTGTCGCTTCCGGAGCGCGCGCGCAGCTGACAGTGCGCGAGCCGTTTCAGCTCGTCGTAGACCGCCGCGTACAATGCCTCCGGTGCGGCCTCGTTCCGTATCGCGTCGTCGCTGATCATTGGATCGCTGAGCAGGGTGCGGCGGAAGGTTCGTGCGGCCCGAGGTCGAGGATACGCCTGAATGTGTGGCGGGCGATCATGCCGTGTCAATTGGCAAGCATTTTGACATGTGTTGGCATAGGGGCGAGGACCTACCC
>JBOHTE010000559.1:0-2629 GCA_050733555.1 Gemmatimonadaceae bacterium
GCTGCGCCTCGATCCAGTCCACCGCCGCGCGGTTGCGAGCCGTTCCCTGCCGGCGATCGCCGAACTGCGTGAGTCCCTTGACCGTGCCCTTGTACCGTGCCAGGTCGAGGCGCGCGACCATCGTGCGGATGGGATCCGTCGTGGTGTCGCTGCGTGACGCTGCGCCGGCATTCTGGGCCGGGAGTGGCATCGCGACGAGCGCGACGCTCGCGGCAATGCCGGCGAGCCGGGAGAGAGAGGAGAACATGAGATCCTGGGAGAAGGGGAAGAGTCGCGGCGCGCCTTCGCCCATCGCGGCAACGCCAACCTCCTGAACGAAAGACGCACCCATTGTGTTGAACGTGGGAGCCGCGCCTGGGCGCGGGAGACGCCGGATCGATCGCCGACACGCGTCGCGCCCCGCGCTTAATCAAACTCCACGCGCCTGGCGGACTGCTCCGCCCCTACCCGCCCGATACGGATCTCCGCCTTCGCGTAATTCTCACCGCGCACCGGCGAGCCGGCGAGCCGGCGCAGCATCGTGAGCTGGCCGACGTGCGTGAGAGCATCGGCAATGGGACCCTGAAAGATCACGCCCGCACCAGTGCCCAGAGGCGCATCGCTCGCTAGGTATTCATCCAGTCGTGCCAGGGCATCGAAGAAGCGTTGCACGTTCCGCGGCCATGGTTGTGGTGGAGAGTCGTGCCACCGGTGTTCGCCTCGCGCCTGCCAGAGCGCCCAATCCAGCAGATCGCCCACGTGCGCCAGGATCTCGGCGGGCGTGCGCGTGGTCGCACCGATCCTGAGCGCCGCGAATTCCTCGGGAGCGTTCGCCACGGCTTTCCCACCGCGATAGGCGAGCGTGGCCACCGTGTGGCGCAGCAACTGCCGTGCGTCGTGACTGGCGGTTTGCCTCTGCTCTGATTCCGCGCTCGGGAATGGCATAGGGTTCACGGGTAATTGGTCCACTCCATCATGACACCCTCACGTCCTGCTCGACGACCTCCGGCGGCTTGCGCTCCACGGGCAGGCCGGCCTGTTGCCATGCGGCCCACCCACCCACCAGCGCACGCGCATTCGTCCAACCGCCCTGGCGGAGCTGTCGCACCACACGGGTGCTTGTCGCTTCGTCCGTTCAGGCACAGTACACGACGAGCGTGGCATGCCGCGACAATCGCATCTCCGTCGCGTCCCGCACCGGATCCTCGGGCGGGAGACGCACCGCTCCGCGAGCCTGCAGCTCGCTCGCGCGATAGCTCCGGTCGGCACGCGAATCAACCAGGACTACATCCTCACCGCGCGCCAGCAGCGCCTGTGCCTCTGGGATCGTAATACGATCGGGCGACAGGGCCGCGGCATCCGCCGCTACGTCTTGCGCTCCTTTAGCCCGCGGCGCCGCCTGGATTGATGCAGCAGGCGTCGGCAATGCATTCACCGCCGGCGCCTGGGCCGGCGGCGCACTCACCGTCGCGGCATCCTGTGCACGCATCCGCCCCCGATGGCTCGCCCGGAGAAAGAGCGCCATGCCGCTACCGTGCAGCAGCACCGAGAGCAGCACCACCAGGCAGGCGACCGCGAACAGATATCCGGCGCCGGGCACGCCCGCGAACACCGGAAGCAGCGTGAACAGCAACGAGCTCAGCCCGCGCGGCCCGAAGAGCGCGATCAGACGCCGTTCACGCGTCGTGAGTCCGACGCCCTTCAGCATGGGCAGCAGCACGACCGTGCGCGCCGCGAGCGCCACGACGGCAAACGCGATGGTGCGCACATCAATCACCCCGAGCCCCGACCAGATCACCGACATGCCGAGCGCCACAAACGTGAGCAGCAACAACATCTCCGCCGTGGCTTCACCGTATTCGAGGAAGCAATCGCACAGCTCGATGTCCTGCGCCGCCACCAGGAGCCCCGCGGTGAATGCGGCAAGAAAGCCGCTTCCGTCCACCGATTCCGCCACGGCGTACGCGGTGAACGCGAGGCCCAGTGCGTAGAGCGATTCGTAATCCCGGCGTACGCCAATGCCACCGCGCACACGGCCGAGCACGATGATCCCCACAAAGCCCACGAGTGCGCCGAGTGCGGGGCCGAGCAGGAAGAGTCCGACGGCCCGGTGAACCAGGAGCGTCGCGACGCTGCCCTGCGCGGGTGTGCCACCCTGCTCGATGACCATCGCCAGGATCACGATGGGCAGGAGCACGGCGTCGTTCATGCCCGACTCCAGCCGCAGCGCCACCCGCGTCGGCCCGGGAAGTGCGCGCGAACGCAGCACGCTGCGCAGCAGCACGGGATCCGTGGACGCCAGCGCCGCTCCGAGAATCGCCGCCGCCGGCACCGAAACCCCCAGCAGCCCCCACGCCGCCAGCGCGATGACAACGGCGGGGGCTAAGGTGCCCGGCCCGAGCAGCCGCCACACGAGCCACCGTCGTGATCGGATTTCCTTGAGGTCGAGTGTGACCGCGTCGCTGAACAGTACGAGCGCGAGAGCCAGCGTCGCGACAGACCGCAGCACCGATGAGTCGAGATCGATGTTGGCAAGCCCGAGGCCCCAGGGGCCGAGCGCGGCACCAAGCGCGAGAAACACGGCGACGATGGGCACGCCGCTTCGCTCCACCGCACCCGAGAGCAGCGCGGCGACCACGATGACGATGCC
>JBOHTE010000560.1:0-4417 GCA_050733555.1 Gemmatimonadaceae bacterium
GGAATGGGGAGGCCGATTCCCTGCTTTTGATGAAATAAGGGTGGGGCGGTGGGGGGCGGAATGCCTTATCGATTCCCCATTCCCGATTGCCGATTCCCCGGGGTGGGGGGAGCGGCTGGGGCGGCTACCTCACCCCCACCGGTCCCCACTGCCAGAGCGACCACGGATCACGCAGCGCGCCGGGTTGGGTACCGTCCAGGAAGTATTCGGTGTAGCGCCGGTCGGGGGGCGTGATGTCCGTGGCGACCTGACCGCTGTCGCGGTCCAGCTCCGCCGTCACCAGTCCCGTCGGCACATCGGTCCACGCACCAACCGCGCGGCCGCTCGCGTAATACTTCGCGATCATGTCGCCCCAGATCGGAGCCGCGAACGAACCACCGGCGGCACTGCGCGCGACCGGCGTCGGCTGGTCGAATCCCACCCAGACTCCCGCCACGACATCCGGCGTCATGCCGACGAACCAGAGATCCGTGTTGTCGTTGGTCGTTCCGGTCTTGCCGGCGACGGGTATCCGCTCCGGTACGGCGCGGCGCACGGCCGTCGCGGTGCCGCGCGCCACGACGTCGCGCATCATGTCGCGCACGATGAACGCGACGCGCGGGTCCATGGCGAAGCGCGGCGCGACAGCGGGCGGAGTCCACACCACGCGACCGGCGCGATCCTCGATGCGCTTGATGAAGCGCGGCTGTACGACTGACCCGAGATTGTCGAACGCGGTGTACGCCGCCACGAGATCAATCGGGCGAACCGACGACGCCCCAATGGCGCTGGACGGATACGGCGCGATGGGCGTGTCGATGCCGAGACGCCTGGCCAGCGCCGTCACGGAGTCAATCCCCACATCCATACCGAGCTGCACCGCCACGGAGTTGCGTGAGGTGACGAGCGCCTGCCGCACCGTCATCGGACCGAGGAACTGTCCGTCATCATCCCGTGGCCGGTAGATGCTGC
This sequence comes from Gemmatimonadaceae bacterium, assembly GCA_050733555.1. Taxonomy (GTDB): domain Bacteria; phylum Gemmatimonadota; class Gemmatimonadetes; order Gemmatimonadales; family Gemmatimonadaceae; genus JADGGM01. The sequence continues at coordinate 952 of JBOHTE010000560.1, forward strand.
CGTTGTCCATCAGAATGGAGAGCGCGGTATCGGGGATGATGTCGTTCGGCGCAATGCTGTCATGGAGCGCTTCGGCGTAGACCAGGGGCTTGAACGCCGACCCTGGCTGCCGGAACGCGTTCACCGCACGATTGAAGGGCGACTGTGTGTAATCGCGCCCGCCATCCAGCGCCAGGACATCGCCATTCGCCGGGTCCAGCGCGACGACGGCACCCTGCAGGTAATCGGTGCTGCCCTTGGGGTGATCGGCGAACGTGGGGTGCGAATATCCCGGACGCGACTCCGCGTGCGTGAGGCCGTCCACGAGCGCTTCGTGTGCCGCGCGCTGCATGTCCGGATCCACGGTCGTGATGATGCGGTAGCCGCCGTTCTCCACGGGCACGCCGGCGGCACCGGCGAGCGACTTCACGACGTCCACGAGATACGGCGCGGCCGCGGGCATGCCGGCGTCCGGCGCGGTCACGACCGGCTCCGCCGCGGCGGCCACCTGCTGCTGCTTCGTGATGTACTTCTGTTCGCGCATGAGCGCGAGCACCACGTTGCGCCGCTCGCGCGAGCGCGCCGGATGCCGGATGGGATCGTACAGCGCGGGGCCCTTGGGCAGCGCGGCGAGCGTCGCGGCCTCCGTGAGCGTGAGCTCCGCGGCAGGCTTGCCGAAGTAATGCCGGGCGGCCGCTTCAATGCCGTACCAGCCGTGTCCGAACAAGATGTCGTTCAGATAGGCCTCGAGGATCTGCGCCTTGGTGTAATGTCGCTCCATTTCGCGGGCGGCGGCCTGCTCGCGCAGTTTGCGCTCGATTGCCGAGACGCCGGTACGATCCGCGCGGTTGATCAGATCCGGATGCATGTTGCCCACGAGCTGTTGCGTGATGGTGCTCGCGCCGCGCGCGTGTCCGCCGAGCGCGTCCTTGATCGCGCCGGCGAAGCCGACGACGTCCACGCCGTCATGTTCGTAGAAGCGCTGATCCTCCACGGCAATGAATGCCTCGCCGACATACGTCGGGAGCGAGCGGAGCGAGACGCTCGTCCGGGACTGCTTGCCGATCTCGCCGATGAGCGAGCCGTCGCGCGCAAGCACGATGGACGACTGAGATGGCTGAACGATCTGCCAGGCCTGCTCGGTGCTCTGCGCAGCGAGTGCGGGTGCGAGCGGTGCGGCGAGCGGCGCAGCGCATGGCGCGACGACAAGCAGTGCGCACGCCAGGATGCTCGCATGGCTCCGCACCGGAGTCGTGCGTTTCAATGAAGAGATGCTGATCACTCTGAGCTCTGCTCCCTGGGCCGGCGCAGGGCGCCGGTACCGGTTGTCTTTCTTCGCGGCTGGCGCCGCGGCCCGCTGCACTTCGACATCTGAAAGATACTGCGAGTACTCGCGGCCGCGGCGCGTGTTCCGTCTCGCCTCTCCCCTCCCCCTCCCCCTCCCCGTCCGCCTCCTCCTCCGCGTTTCACGTCCCTCTCAGATGACGACGAACAGGAAGCGCCGTTGCTCCCCCGCCGTGCGGGTGCCAACTTCCACGCATGCCACCCTTCGTTCAGGTCGCCACGCTGCAGTTCGCGCCGCGCAAGGGAGAGTACGCCGATAATCTTCGCCGGCTCGGCGCTGTCTTCGCGCAGCTCGATGGCGTGTCGCCGCGCCCGGATGTCCTGCATCTGCCCGAAGCCGCACTCACGGGCTACTTCCTGGAAGGCGGCGTGCGCGAGCTGGCCGTCACGGCGGGCACGCTCGCCGCGGCGTTGCAACGGGTCTATCTGGCGGCCGTTCCACCGGAACGCACGCTGCACGTCGTGCTCGGCTTCTACGAACTGTGGAACGACACGCTGTACAACAGCGCGATGTGCGTCCGGCTGGGCGGCGCGGGGCCGGCGATCCTGCACGTGCACCGCAAGACCTTCCTGCCGACGTACGGGTTGTTCGACGAGGAGCGATTCGTCGAGCGCGGCCACGACATCCGGGCATTCGACACGCCATGGGGACGCGCGGCGATGCTGGTGTGCGAGGACGCCTGGCACAGCCTCACGGGAACGCTCGTGGCACTCGACGGGGCGCGCGTCATCTTCATCAGCGCCGCGGCCCCGGCGCGCGGCGTCTGGCCGCGCGACGATGGTGTGCCGGGCCCGGCGAGCGTCGCTCGGTGGGAGCGACTCGTGCGCGACATCGCGGAGGAGCACGGCGTTTTCGTTTCGCTGTCCAACCTCGTCGCGAGCGAGGGCGGCAAGGGCTTCCCCGGCGGTGCGCTGATCGCGGGCCCCGCGGGTGACGTGCGCGTGCGCGCGCCGCTGTGGTGTGAATCCACGCTGGCGCTGTCACTCGATCTGGGTGATCTCGCGCGGGCACGCGCGGACATGCCGCTGCTTGCCGATCTCCGGACTGCCATGCCCCACCTGCTCGATACGCTGGGTCGCATCCGCGCGCGCGTGCCCGCGCCGGCCGCCTTCGACGAAGCCGTCGCGACGGCGGCCAAGCCCGCGAGCGGAGCGGAGCGCGATGCCGCCGTGAGCGCGCCCGTGCCCGGCATCGTGCGTCCCGCCCGGCGCGACGGCGGCGGGCCACCGCCGATCGAGATCGACGGCGCGCTCGTCGAGCAGTGGCTCTGCCGGTTCCTGCGCGACGAGATGGCGCAGCGCGGATTCGAGAAGGGAATCGTCGCGATCTCCGGGGGCGTGGACTCCGCCGTCACGGCGTATCTGGCGGCGAAAGCGCTGGGAGCGGACAACGTCGTCGGGCTGCGTCTTCCCTACCGGACGTCCGGCCCCGAGAGTCTCGCGCACGCGCAACTCGTGATTGACGCGCTCGGCATCGAGGCGCGCACCATCGACATCTCTGCCGCCGTCGACGGTTTCCTGGCCAACGAACCCGACGCCGATGGCACGCGCCGCGGCAACGTAATGGCGCGTGTCCGCATGATTGCGCTCTTCGATCTCTCGGCGCGCTACCACGGCGTCCCGCTCGGCACCGGCAACAAGACCGAGCGATTGTTCGGCTATTTCACCTGGCACGCGGATGACTCGCCGCCAATCAATCCGCTGGGCGATCTGTACAAGACCCAGGTGTGGGCGCTCGCGCGGCATCTCGGCGTGCCCGACGCCATCGTGGCCAAGCCGCCAACCGCCGACCTGATCAGGGGGCAGACCGACGAAGGCGACCTCGGCATCTCGTACGCGAAGGCGGACCACATCCTGAACTGGCTGCTCAACGGCTATGCGCCGGCTGATCTCCTCGCGCGCGGCTTCCCGCGCGCGGACGTCGAGCTCGTCCACCAGCGCGTCGAGCGTACCCATTGGAAGCGGCGCCTGCCGACCGTGGCCATGCTCAGCGGAACAGCGATCGGCGAGAGCTACCTGAGGCCGGTGGATTTTTGAGTTGGTCGCTGGTCGCTGGTAGCGCGGCAGTGGGCCAAGCACCGAGCTACCCGAGCGGGGGAGCAGAGCCGACCCGCAGTACCGAGGGTCCGCGGCGCTCCCCCGC
>JBOHTE010000561.1:0-6174 GCA_050733555.1 Gemmatimonadaceae bacterium
CCCCGTCATGTACTTCATCCTCATCGTGGCGGTGGCGGGACTTGCTGTATTCATCGAGCGGTTCTACACGATCGTCATCCGGTCCAAGATCAACGGCCGGGAATTCATCGAGCGTGTCATCCAGCTCGTGCGCGCCGGCAAGATCGATGACGCGATCAAGCTCTGCCAGCAGTCGAACGCGGTCCTGCCGGACATGGGGCTGCTGATTCTCCGCAGCCGCAGCCGTGACGAAGCGGACCTGCAGAACGTGGCGGATGCCGCATCGCTCAGCGTGCTGCCGCGGCTCACGCGGCGGTTGCACTACCTGCCCATGCTGGCCAACGTCGCGACGCTCATCGGGCTGCTCGGCACGATCTTTGGCCTGCGCGCGGCGTTCCAGTCGGTGTCGCTTTCGGCGGCGTCCGAGCGATCCGCGGCGCTGGCGTCCGGCATCGCGATCGCGCTGAATGCCACGGGCTTCGGTCTGCTCACCGCCGTACCGCTCTCCGTGGCGCACGCCTATCTGGTGAGCCAGGCGGAAGGCATCATCGAGCAGGTCGATGAATTCCAGGTGCGGCTGATCAACGCGCTCATTGACCGGCCCGACGTCCGCCTCGGCAATCGGTGATCGCGCGGTTCATCAGTCTTCGCCCCGGCAGGTGAGTCGAGATGGCCTCTCTCTTTCATCGATCCAAGCTGCGCCGCGCCGAACGCGCGTCGACCACGTGGTCGGGCAACATCAACCTCGTGCCGCTGGTGGATACGCTCACGTCCATCGTGTTCTTCAGTCTCCTCACCTATCAGGGGGCGAGCCTGATGTCGCTGACGTCGTTCGATCTGGCACTGCCCCCGGTGGTGGTGACGACGCCGGAGCAGGCGTCGAAGGTGAAATCCGAGCAGGACGTGCTGAATCTTCTGCTGGCCGTACGGGTAGACAATGACAAGCTCGTGGTGGAGCATTCGGGAGGGGGTGGATTCCGGCAGCAGATCGCCGGACTCGACACGGCATCGCTGGCCACGTTTCAGACCTTGATGATGCAGATTCGACAGCAGTATCCGCAGAACAGTGATGTGCTGGTGATCCCGTCCGATGACGTCAATTACGACAACATCGTGCACGTGCTCGAACGGCTGCGCCTCGCGCACTACTCGGGCATTTCGCTCGGCACGCGCGCCCGCGGCGCCGCGCCGGCGCAGGGGAAGTAGTCCATGAGCCGCGCGAGGGATCGCCGCGCGCTCCGGCGCGCCCAACAGTTCGCCAAGTTCCGGATCACGGAACTCAACCTGGTGCCGCTGGTCGACACGCTGGTGAGCATCGTGTTCTTCGCGCTCACCACGGCCACCGTGGGTGAACTCACGCCCGTCGTGCCCGGCGTGCGGCTGCCGGAGGCGCGGGTGGGGGAAGTGGCGCTGCAGCAGCTCACGCTGGGCATTGGCCGTACGGTCACGCTCGCGGGTCATCCCATCATGAGCACCGTGGATGCGGCCGCGGTGCGCTCCACGGACCCGTCGCAGCCGCTGCTCATCCCGCCGCTCTACAGCGCGCTGCGCCAGGCGGCGGATTCCATCCGGAAGAATCAGCAGGTGACCGCCACGCAGCCACTGGATACGCCGCTCGCCATTCAGGGCGACAAGAGCATGCGCTACGATCTGCTCGCGCGCATGATGCAGACGGCGCGCCTGGCGGGATTCAAGAATCTGTCGCTGCAGGTGAACAAGGTGGAAGACCGGCCGCCGGCGGGGGCGAAATAGCATGCCCGTGATGCAGCCCGCTCCGCGGCACGCGAACCGACGCGCGCCGGATGATGCGTCCTTCACGCGCAACATGCGCTACGAGTTCGCCAGCGAGGAAGGGCGGGCGATCGTGTCCTCGTGGACGCTGTCCGCGGGGCTGGGCATCGTCTGGCTGCTGCTCGTCATCTTCGGGCCGAAGATTCCGCCGGTCATCTCGCTGCTGCCCACGGAACCCACCAAGCCCATCGAGGTCCAGTTTGAGCCACCGACCACGGTTCCCACACCAAGTGCGGGCGCGCCCGTGGCGGCCGTGAAGACGCCGGCGCCCGCGGCCGGTGGGCGTCGGGCGGGGGCGCAGACCAACGACACGAAGGCGATCGGCAACGCGTTCGGTGGCGCATCCACGAACGCGGGCGGCGGCATGGTTGGTGACGTGTCCGGCGTGCTGCGCGGCGTGGATGTGAATTCGGGTGCCGGGGCCACGCCGGGACAGTCGGGCGGCAAGGCCGTGATCGGCTATGGACAGGGCGGTCAGGGATCGCGCACGCCCGGCCGCGGCGGACTGGGTGAGGGGCTGGGCAACACGCCTGGGGGCGGTGGCATTGGCGGCGTGGGAAGCGGTGGCGGCGTGGGATTCTCCACGGTTCGCGTCTCGGCGCCGAGTGTGATCCGCGCCGAGAAAGTCGGGGGTCCAGGGCGCAACGTGTCCGATCTGGGCAACTACGTGCGCAGCCGCCAGTCGCAGCTCCAGTTCTGCTATCAGGAGTACGGACTCAAGAACAATCCATCGCTTGCGGGCACGGTCACCGTCGCGGTGACGCTCACGGGCGGCGGGGACGTGACGGGCGCGGACATCACGCGGCGCACCTGGTCGGGCGCCGGTGCGTCAGCGGCCGAGTCGTGCATCCATGAGCGCATCATGGGGTGGAAGTTCCCGGTATCGCAGCAGGGAGGCGGGACGTACAGCTTCTCCTTCGTCTTCAGCAAGTAACCGTGTTCCGGCCATCAATCGCATCGGAATCCGTCCCAGCGGATGTGGCATAGCGCCCTGCGGGTAGTTGGCGCGCTGGTGCTGCTGCAGCAACTGCACGGGCTGCAGCTGCCGGCGCCGCAGGGATACGTCAACGACTTCGCGAACGTCATCCCGGCCGACAGCCGGCAGACGATCCAGCGCATTATCGACGACGTGCGCGCCAAGAGCGGCGGCGAGATCGTCGTGGTGACGCTTCCCGACATCGGACAGAACGACCCCAATACCGTCACGCTGCAGATCGGGCGCACGTGGAAGGTCGGCAAGTTCGGCAAGCCGGGCGACCAGACGCGCAATACGGGCGTGATCATCCTCGTCGTTCCCAAGGAGACCAGCTCGGACGGCCATGGGCATTGCTACGTTGGTGTGGGCTACGGCGCGGAGGGGTTCATCACCGACGCGACGTCGGGCAGCATCTGCCGTGCGGCCACGCCGCTGTTCATGCAGAAGGACTATGGGCCGGGGATCGAGCAGGTCACGCTGCAGGTGGCGCAGCACTACGCGGAGAACTTCAACTTCTCGCTGGACACCGCGTTCCGGCCACCGCCCACGGCCGGTGGAGCTGGCGGCGGGAATTCCGGCTTCGTGATTCCGCCGTTCGCCCTCTTTTTCATCATTCTGGCAGTAATTTTCATCATCAACGCCCTGACGCGGAACCGGCGCGGCTGCGGCGGTGGTGGCTGTATTCCGCTCTTCATTCCCATGGGGGGCGGGGGATTCGGTGGTGGTGGATGGGGTGGTGGCGGTTGGGGCGGCGGTGGTGGCGGAGGCTTCGGCGGATTCGGTGGTGGCGGAGGGTTTGGAGGCGGCGGTGGTGGCTCGAGCTGGTGAGATCCCATGGCGAAAATGACACTCGATGAACTGGTGGAGCAGCTCCATGCCGCCTTCGGCAGCGGGTTGCGCGCGGTGGTGCTCTACGGCTCCACGATCGCGGGCGAGGTGTTGGGACGCTGGTCCGATCACAACGTGCTCGTGATCGTCGATGCGCTGGATCTGGAACTCCTGCAGCGCGAGGCGGCGATCGCTCGCGCGTGGATGGAGGGCGGCAATCCGCCGCCGCTCACCCTCACGCTCGAGGAATGGCGCGCGTCGGGCGATATATTTCCCATGGAGTACGCGGACATTCTGGATCGGCACCGGGTGCTCTACGGCACACCGCCGTTCGACGGGATCACGGTGGATCGCAAGGATCTTCGATTGCAGCTCGAGTTTCAGGCGATGGGCAAGCTGCTGCAGCTCCGGCAAGGCGTGCTCGCGGCTGGCGGGGAGCGCAGGCGCCTCCTCGATCTGCTGAGCGCCAGTCTCAGCACGTTCATGGTGCTGTTCCGGTCGCTGCTGCGCTATCATGGAGATGCGCCGTCCGCCGACTACGAGGAATTGTCACGGCAGGCGGCGGCGCTGAGCGGCGTGTCCGCGGATCCATTCCTGCGCGTCGTGCGCCATGTTCGTGGTGCGGAGAAAATCGCGGACGGCGATGTCCAGACCGTGCTGGCGGCATACCTCGCGGGTGCACGGCAGCTCGTTCACCATATTGATCAGTTGGGTGCGACATGAGGCGTATTCTGGTCCTGCTTCCGACGCTGCTGGTGCTGGCCGCCTGTCCGCGCGACAAGAAGGTCACCACGGCGCAGGTGCAGGAGGACACGATGCCGTTGAACATGGATTCGTTGCAGACCGCCATTCCGCCGGCGGAGCCGGATTCGTTCAAGCCGGTGAAGGCAGAGCCGGTGCGGGCGCGTTCCACCATTCCTCCGGCACCGCCCGCGCTCGTGGAAGTCGTGCAACGCGAGCAGTCGTTCACCCGGTTCTGCTACCAGGAGTTCGGGCAGAAGGTGGATCCATCGCTCAAGGGCGGTGTCGCCATGGTCGTGACGGTGGCGAATGATGCCATCTCGGCGGCGCGCGTGGCGGACGATACCTGGTCGTCGCGCGCCGGCAAGGCGGTGAATTCCTGTCTGGAGGACAAGGCGCCCACCGCCTGGAAGCCCGCCACCGGCGCCGTCGCGGCGGGGAAGTACGTCGTGCAACTCAGCTTCCGGCCGTCCTGAGCACGCTGATGGATCGCTCGTACCTCAACCGCTCTCGGAGGATGTCCTTCATGCGCAGAAGATCGCTTTCCTTCCTGCTGCTGCCCGTGCTCCTGGCCGGATGTGGCTACAACAGCATTCAGACCATGGACGAACAGGCCAGCTCCTCGCGCAGCCAGATCGAAGTGCAGCTGCAACGGCGCGCCGATCTCATTCCGAATCTCGTGAGCACGGTGAAAGGCTACGCGTCGCATGAAGAGCAGATCTTCACGCAGGTGGCGCAGGCACGCGCCGGGTTGATGGGCGCCATCCAGACGCACGATCCGCAGCAGATGGCGGATGCGAATCAGCAGCTCACGGCGGGACTGGGACGGTTGCTCGCGATCTCCGAGAACTATCCGAATCTCAAGGCGGACCAGAGCTTCCTGAAGCTGCAGGACGAGCTGACGGGAACGGAAAATCGCATCGCGGTTGCGCGCGGCGACTATAACCAGGCCGCCCAGCAGTACAACACGTACATCCGGCGGTTCCCCCAGGTGCTCACCGCCAAGGTGATCGGCGCGAAGGCCAAGCCGTATTTCGAAGTGACGAACGCCGCCAATCGCGAGCCGCCCAAGGTGGACTTCTCCACGCCGGCTCCGGCGGGCAGCAGCGCCACGCCGGCACCGACTCCGTCCAAGGTCCCATGAGCGGCTGGTCGCACCCGGCGGGACAGGCAAGAGCGGCGAGCGCGGGGTGGCTCGCCGTTCTCGTCTCGATGGCTGCGTGTGTTCCGGCATCGCGCCCCGGTGGCGTGGCGCCGCGTGACGTCGTGGTGCCGATCGTCTTCCCGCTGGCGGCCGACTCCGTACGCTTCACGAGCGGATTCGGCGACGCGCGTGATGGTGGCCGGCTGCACCGGGGCCAGGATCTCTTCTGTCCGCGCTGGACGCCGATTCTCGCGGCCGTGGATGGCACGGTGGACTGGATCGCGACGAGCCGGCCGAAGAAGGGAAAGAGCTACGAGCTGCTCCTGCGCGGCGCCGATGGCAATCTGTATTTCTATGACCATCTCAACAACGATGACCCGGGTACGCGCGACGATGCGGCGCTGCCGCGCTACGCCTATGCCCGCGGCCTGAAGAACGGCGACCACGTCCGGGCGGGCGACATCATCGGCTACGTCGGCGACTCGGGCGATGCATCCGGCCCGCATCTGCACTTCGAGATCCATCTGCACACGTGGGGCAATGCGGTGGATCCGGTCTATTCGCTGCGGGACGCACTGAAGAGACGGGAAGCTGCCTCTCCCCACCACCCTTCCCGTGGGAATGGGCAAACGGGAATGGGGAATCGATAAGGCAATCCGCCCCCTGCCGCCCCACCCCGATGTCATGGGGAATGGGGAATCGGCCTCCCCATTCC